>JAHEJM010000098.1 GCA_024638815.1 Acidimicrobiales bacterium
ATGCGCCGCCGTACAGGCCGCCATCGACTGCTAGTCAAAGCCCCGAGAGCAACACCTTGCGCAGCCCAACGACGCCCCCGTCGACCAGAGCAATGGTGTACCAACGCTTGTGTCGGAGGGGGGACTTGAACTCACCTCCCCCACTGCGCAGCCAGCGTCGTCTGGCGGTGACCAGCGTGCTACAGCGGCATCCGGCGACCGCCGAATCCGCTCCCTACCGCTCGCTATCGCTCCAGGACGTTAAATGCCACTAGCAAACCATTAGCAAAGCGACACACCTGATAGTTCAGCCCGGAATGTCAAGAATCAGACCCAGCAACTCACGAACCTGGACTAACACCGCCGGGCCAATGTTGCCCCGCGTGCCATCGATCCGGACAGCAGCCACCGACCGAACATGCTGACACTGCGCCGCCGACTCCTGCTCCAGCCCATTCACACCATCGGGCTCGATCTCGAGTTCTGACGAGAACCCCCGGATCGTCGACGTCAAAGGCACCACATGCACAACGCTGGGCTCCGCGTCCAACACCCCCTGCGCCGTCACCACGATCGCCGGATGCCGAAAGCCAGCTTCACGACCCGCAGGAGACCCCAGATCCAAGTCGACAACATCACCCGAGGTCAGCATCAAGCCACTCGACCTCGTCGGCTCCCAGATCGTCGGCCAGCTCAGCCCCGATTCGGTCTTGACGAAGCCGTCGAACCGCGAGCGCAACGGTCTCCCCCACGCTCACACCCAACGACGCCGCAAGGCGTTTCAACTCTTGGTGGGTTCCGACGTCAATCCTCACACTCGTACTCTGCATGCAACAATGATAACAGATCTGCATGCACATCGCGGGCGTGACAATCTGGGGACTGCCGACGGCAGCACTCCCCCGCTCGCTCCGCTCCCATGGTCTTCACCGACTACTCACCCGCCCGTCAGATCGCACGGCTCGACCGAGTGGCCGACGAGGCTCAGGCCGCAAACGTGATCACCTACGACGAGTTGCAGCGCTGGCAAACCGATCTCGAACGGACTGCTGATGCAGGAGGCTCGTCCCGTCGGTGAAGTCGAGACGGACCGTGTAGCCCGAGTTGGCAGATTTCCTTCCGAAGTCGAACCGCAGGATCGCCTCGCCGGTGACCAGCGTGCCACCGGACCAACCGGAGTCGGGACCATCGAGCGTCGCCGATGGAGGACTTACCTCCCCCTGCCAGACTGTCGCTTCGTCGAGGCGGATCCTGCTGAGCTCACGATTGCCACTCGGCCACTCGATCGAGATGCCGTCGATCGTCTTGAGGTCACCAGTGAGATTGGTGAGGCGCACGGTCAGCCGCCTGCCGTTGGTCTGGAGGCGATCGATGGTGATGCCCGGCACGGTGGTCAGGCTGGTGTCGTCAGACACTGTTTCGGCACCGGACGAGTCATCCCCTTCCGCGTCGGCCGTGTTGTTCTTCATCGACATCACCAGCCGCGAAGTGTTCGACGCCGGAACCACCACTAACCCGATCGGAGAGTGGGCCACCCAAGGCAGCCCGCAGCCTGTTCCTGCGTCACAACGACCGGCTCGAAGGGGCTCGAGCTCTCGTGCGCGATCGTGGACCCAGTTCATCGACGCCTTCGATGAGATCTACCGAACCGAAGGCTTCAACTCACGCGATTTTGTTGAAAGCACGGGGACGGATGAACTTCCGGCACCCGCAGGCCCAATCAACGAGTACCGAAACGCCGCCTGACCAGTCACGACAGAATATTCGACCCCCCACGGCTCGATCGACCAGTACATCGCCGATTTGAACGAGTGCGCCGCTCGACGTCCGACGACGACCGCAGCACGGCCTACTCGACAGTCGAGAAACTCGGGCCGTGACTCGTGTGCTGCCGGATGAACTCTCCGGCCGACTCGATCGAGGCGCGGGCCTCGGGCACGATCGGGGCCTGGAGTTGCCACACATGCCACATGCCGTTCGCGACCTCCAGCCGCACGTCGACGTCGGCGGCGCGTGCGGCTTCCGCAAGGGCGGTGCTGTCGCTGTAGAGGATCTCCTCGTCGGAGACCTGGATAAGCATCGGCGGCAGGCCCCGGACATCGGCGAACAGCGGTGAGAGGCGCGGGTCGCCGACGTCGCGGTCGCCGCAGTACCACTCGGTCGTCCGCTGAATCATCTCGGGGCGAATCAACAGTTCGCTGTCGACGTTGGTCGTCCAGCTGTCGCTGGTCGAAGTGAGATCGGTCAACGGGCTCATCAGCACGACGCACGCAGGCATCGGGAGCCCTTCGTCGCGGGCAGCGATGAGCACGGCGAGAGTCATGTTGCCGCCGGCGGAATCGCCACCCACCGCCAGCCGGTCGGGTTCGTGATCGTCGAGAATCGCTCGGTACGCCGCCAGTCCGTCTGCGATCGCGGCCGGATGCGGGTGCTCTGGCGCCAGCCGATAGGAGGGCACGTGCACGGTTGCACCGGCAGCCTTGGCGATCCGCCCAGCCAGATGCTGATACATCGACGGGGAGCCGAACACAAAGCCCCCGCCGTGGAACATCAGAAGGCCTCGATCGCCGGAGGTCGATGTCTTCGGTTCGATCCGGAGGCTGGCGAGGCCACCCAGCGTGGCGTTCGAGCGGGTGACGCCCCAGGTCGGCGCCAGAAGGATGGCGGTGACCCGGTCGATGAATGCTCGCATCTGCTCGGGTGTGTCGGCCGCGGCGAGCCGCTTTCCGATCTGTCGCACCACCGGTCGTTGGGCCCGTGCGATCACGCTCGACATGCCATCCCTCCGTCCGTGGCGTTGCAGCTCCGTTGTACAGGCTCGCATTTCGATGGCGTCGGTGCAACCCTCTTTGGTCGTGCCGAACACAATCGGACCCTGCTCGGCGCGATCGCAGCCGCACTCCCCCGCCGATATCGAGCTGGCTGGATCGTCACCCCCGACACCATGCTGCGGTGGCAACGCCGCCGAATCGCCCGGCATTGGACCCAAACCACAACACGGCCAGGACGCCATCCACTGCTATTGAGATCCGCCACCTCGTCCACCGACTCGCATCAGAGAACCTGACCTGGGGCTACCGCCCCATCCACGTCGAAGCCGTCAGCCTCGGCCACCGGATCGCTTCCTCAACCGTTTGGCAAATCATCAAAACCCACCGCATCAACCCAGCCCCAGACCGATCCCAGGTCAGTTGGTCGTAATTCCTGCACTCGCAAGCCACCGTTGCTTGGGACTTCTTCACCGTCGACACCGCCATGCTCCGCCGCTACTACGTGCTGTTCTTCATCCAAGTGGCGCGCCACGAGGCGTTCTTGAACCAGCAGTGATGAAAGGACACCACCGCCGGCCTGTCACCGACTACATCGACCGGCACCGGAGACCCGTTCGATATCTACACTTCGCGCTCGATCGGTGCGCGAGATTCGCTCGTCAAAGTGCGTGGTCCGGGAACAGGCAGAAGGGATGGCCCTCAGGATCGAGCATGACTGTCACGTCGACCTGCGGTTGGTGTTCAGCCAACACAGCACCCTGGTCCACAGCCCACTGGACCCCGGTCTTCAGGTCTGCAACACCGATATCGAGGTGGGCCATCATGAGCTGATCGCCAGCGACGCTTGGCCACACGGGCGGCCGATAGTACGGATCCCAGGAACTTCAGTCTTCATGTCGGCCGCCGGTGACGCAGCATCGACCAGCCGTCGGCCGGTGGCTTGCCGGGCTGTGGGCCTTCGCGACGAACGATCGGCCAGCCGAGGAGCCGCTCGTAGAACTCGGCCAGCGCGATGGGATTGGCTGCGTCGAGCGTGGGACCTGAGAGACGCCTCGCCGGTCGATCCATACCGAGATTCTCGCGCTCCGACCCGGCGCACACAGCGAGCCCCAAATATCCGTCCAGGCGCCTTCGGAGGCGGATGAGAGGAATCGGCTGATGTCAAAGGAGAGCGGTAGTCCTCTCGGCTGTGGTGGTGTTGCTATTGGGCAGTCCAGCCGCCGTCGACGACGAGGATGTGGCCGTTGACCATTCGGGCGGCGTCGGAAGCCAGGTAGATGGCGGCGCCAGCGATGTCGGTGATGGTGGCCACGTCGGCGACGGGGATGCGGTCGATGACTCGCGCTCGGTAGTCGGGGTCGTCGAGCCGTTCGGCGGTGCCGGGTGTATAGGTGAAGGTGGGGGCGATGGCGTTGGCAGTCACGCCGAGCGGGCCCCATTCGAGAGCGAGGACCTTGACGAGCTGGTTGACGCCGCCTTTGGAGGCAGCGTAGACGGCGTGGTCGGCAATGCCCACGACCGAGGCCTGCGAGCTCATCGCGATGACTCGGCCGCTGCCTTGTTTGATCATGTGGCGGCCGGCGGCCTGACAGGTGAAAAAGAGTCCCTTGAGGTTGACGGCCATCATGATGTCCCAGTCGTCTTCGGTGACGTCGACGGCGGGGCGATTGTCCCCGAGGCCGGCGTTGGCGACGAGGACGTCCAGCGATCCGTGATCGGCAACAACCTGGTCGATGGTGGTGGCGATGCTGTCGAGGTCGGTGACATCGAGCCGGTAGGGGTGCACGGCTGGGCCTGCGGCGTCGAGGTCGCGCAAGGAGTCCTTCGTGCGTCCACCGGCGGCAACGGTCGCGCCGGCTAGGGCGAAGGCATCGACGAGTCCCCGGCCGATGCCTCGGCCGGCGCCGGAGATCAACGCAACTCGGCCCTCAAGGGAAAAACTGGGCTGCGGGGCCTGTGACAATACGGTACCCTTCATCGAAAAAGAGGCTCGTCGGAGAATAGACGATCGATGACGAACCGCTTCGGACGCCCGCCCCCTTCGAGAACCTGGTCAAGTGTTCGATTCAAACCTGCTCCCGTCGTCCATCATTAAGGTTGGTTCTTGCGCAGCAGCCCGCAGACGGCGACGCAACGGCGCGCAACCCGATTCTGGCCGGCAACCGAGACGTGCGAAGCTGACAGCGATAACAGTATTCCGGTAAATCCTGCCAACCACGTCGTGACCTCGGTCGCCGCAATCGTCGGAGAGCAACTCCTTCTTCGCCGGCCTGGTGCCGGCGGTTCCGACGAAGTCGAAGAGCATGCGCCGGGGCTGGCGGGCTGGCCTGGTGAACGTCAGTCGCCGCGATGACCTCGGTGGTCGCTGATGCCGTCATCGTCATGTGATCTGTTCGCCTCTTGCCCGGTTGGTTCCGATTGGCCAAACGCTGCTTGGGCTGTGCTTCGAGCGCCGTTGCGATCGCGGCTCAACTGATGAGCTGGACTCCCATCGGGTTGATGGCCGGGATGGTCGTTGATCGGCTGACGGCGCGGGCCGGCCCTTCGAGGACGTCGAGCAACCGCTGCCGGTCGTCGAGGTCGAGGCATCCAAATGGTTGCTCGGCCAGCTCGTCGGTGACTCGTTCGACCTCGGCACGAATGGTCGAGCCGTGCTCGGTAGTGATTCGGTCGGCCAGCAGGCCGCGCTGTTCGAGGAGGGCGGTGGTGTCGGCCCACTCGGCATCGGTCCAGCCTCGGTTGGCCAACAACGCGTCGCGTGACGTGCCGCCGGCAGCGACGAAAAGCACGGCGACCTCGAGCGAGGTGAACCCCTGGGTCGCCCAAGCGTTGACGTGGCTGTCGCCGCAATGTTCGCGTAGGTTGGTCGCGAGTTGCCATAGCGCAGCGACTGGATCGTCCCGGGATCCCCTGTGGCAACCGGCGTCGAGTGTGGCGAGGAGCCAGTCGTCGGTGAACATCGCGTCGAGTTCCTCCCCGGCAAGGCGTCGGAGCGCGGCGGCTGCACTCGTCGAGCGGGCTTGGATCAGTGCGGGTGGCGCTGCGAGATCCCAGATCGAAGGGACGGCGCGCTCCACCATCGATGGCGCGAACCCGAAGAACGCTGCGGTCACCGTTTTGGCCGAACAGGCACCGAGCGGCGCAGCGCGATAGCCGAAGTAGCAAACGCAAGAACCCTCGGATGCCGAGCGCAGTGGCTGCTTCGAGGGGCTCGGGCGCGAAGTAGGTGACGGCGTGCAGGGTCTCGAGGCGCCGCCACAGCTCTCGTGCGAAGTTCGTCATGACGACTCCAGGGGTCGTTGGCTCGGGGCGGACCGTTGCCGCACCTGCGTGGATGGTTCGATCAGCGCGTCAGCTTTCAGGCCTCGGCGGACGAATGCCTCGTTCATGACCTGATGCTCGCAGATCGTTCGGGTGCTGACGGAAGGTGCGGGCGGGTTCTCGCCCTCATAGCTCGACGCACTCGTCGAAGTCGAGCTGCCGCCACACGGAGACGTTTGTGGCGGTGCCGCCAGTTCCCAGCGTCTACCACGTCGCCTTCCACATGCCAACCCTCGCTCAGATCCACGTGCCGGACAGAACAGGTCTCGATCAGCGCTTCATACCCCTCCGGCAGGAACGACACCTGCCAATCGTCTCCAAACCGTGTTTCTACCGCGTCGAGGTCCCGCCTGACCGAGGCAAAGAGGACCGTCTCTCCCCCGACTGCGATCTCCCGGCCAAAGAAGTAACCCTCATTGCCCGGCTCGCTCCGGACCACTTGAGCCGAAGTCGCCGCAAATTTCGCCAGCAGCTGCGCGGCGCAGCCCGCTTTCGCCGTGACCTTGAACAGGCGCAGAATCGGCCCGCATTCTGGTCCATTACGTTGCAGGGGCATCATCTCTCAGACTCCGGTTCAGCACGTGCTTTGGATGGGCGTGTCGGCCCACTGTCCAAAGTCTCACAAGAATCGCCACCCCTCCGGACTCGCCGATCGATCCGGGCGGGGTTTTCGGTCCACCCACCGAGCTTCTCGGCCACTCAATCGCTGGCGGCCCTACTTTGCTCCAGTCCGAAAGCACGACGTGACGCAATCCTCCGGTTCCATCCTTGCGCAGGCGACGCAGCTCGCCGCATTGAATGTGCGGAGAAGTGATGGACTCACTTTGAAGCGGAGGTTCAGGAACGTGACCGTGCAGGTGAGGCCATACGAGCCGTCTGATGCCGCAAAGTGCTTCGACATCATCAACGACGCGATCGGAACGATGGACGGACTCAACCACCCAGCGTGGGCGCACGTGGGCGCTGGCAATGTCCCAGACCACCTGGGACGCGACCAAACGCTGTACCACGCTGGTGGCTGAGTCGGACGACGAGGTTGTCGGCCTCGGCGCGATCGACCATGACGAGGTGAAGTGGCTCTACGTCAATCCGGCCGTTCAGGGTGGAGGTGAGGGGTCTCGATGTCGACTGGGCCGACCTCGGTGATCACCGTCTTGGAACGGGTCCCTTTGCGGGAGTTGCCGCCATCAAGGCCCTCGGCGGCGCGTTTCTCGTAGCCGAGATGCTCGTCCATCTCGACCTCGAGACCGGTCTGGAGGATCTGCTTCGTGAAATCACCCAACAGGCCACGCGGACCCTTCAGGTCGACCCCATCGGCTCGGACTTGTTCGACGAGCTGCTCCGACGATCACAGGACCGACCTGCGACGCCAACTTCAACTCCGTCGTGCTCGATCCCGATCCGGCCGCTCCAGCCGCCTTGGTGGCCGCCGACCACCTGGCCGACGGCGGCGTGATGGCCCTCGAGTTGTTCGTCCTGGCCGACGGCACCCTGCTGGCCAACGAGAGAGGCCCACGGGATCCGCAACTCGGGCCACTGGGCCGAAGCGCTCTGCCCGCTCGACCAGTTCGACGTGCACATCCGGGCGATCACCGGAGCCCGCTCCCGGCTCCCGTCTGTGTAGCCGCTGGCGAGATGATCAGCCTTTTCGGCGACGACGTCAACAACCTCGACCGCTGGCTCGACGACCTTCCGTGCCGTGGTCCACGTCTACGGCAAGACCGAGGCAGGCGCAGACCACAGGGTGGGCCACGTCACGCTGGTGCGCTGAGCGGCCTCGGGCGTGTGGCAGATGTCATCCTTCTACCCCGATGGATGCGGGAGGAATCGAAGGTTGAAGATGGTTCAATCTTAAACCTCCCAGCCGAGAGGAACACACCATGTCCGATGCCCGCATCGTCGTTGCCTTCTACTCGACCTATGGCACCAATGCCGAGATGGCCAAGATCGCCGCCGAGGCTGCGGCCGAGGCCGGCGCCGAGGTCCGCCTGCGGAGGATCCCCGAGACGGCCCCCCAGGAGGTCATCGACACCCAGGACGCGTGGAAGGCCCAGCAGGCCGCCCAGGCCGAGATCCCCGAGATCACCCACGACGACATGGAGTGGGGAAACGGGTACCTCTTCAGCTCCCCGACCCGCTTCGGTGACGTGGCCAGCCAGGTCCGCGTCTTCATCGACACCCTCGGCCCGCTCTGGCAGTCCGGCGCTCTCGCCAACAAAGCAGTCAGCGCCATGACCTCGGCCCAGAACGTCCACGGCGGACAGGAGGCCACCCTGCTGAACCTGTACACGACGGTCATGCACTGGGGCTCGATCATCGCCGTGCCCGGCTACACCGACCCGTGCCTGTTCGAGTCAGGCGGCAACCCCTACGGCTTCAGCATGGTGGGCGGCCAGCTCGACGACGCCGGCCGGGCCTCCATCCGCTACCAGGCCACTCGCCTCGCCGAGGTCGCCGCCAAGCTCGCCGCCTGAGCCGTTCCTTCCATTCACTCGCCACGGAGGCTCCGACGGCCGGCCCACCCACGCAACCCCGCGACCAGCGCTTCCGCCTCCGGTGGCATCTGGTGCGGTCACGAATGCGGCCGCGGCGACTGATCGTAGCCAACACCTGGGTGCGTCCCGGAAACGTTGCGCGACGCGCAGAGCTGGTGGAGCCACCACCACGGGCCACGCCAGCAATCCCGGGCCCTCCGCCCAGCCCAGCCAGTGCTCACCACCAACACCCGAGCCGAACCGACATCGGGCAACCACACCGCAGCCACACCGTGACCAATGATCTCTTGCCAGATGTTAGGAAATCAGGTCGGGCTCGGGACGCTCACTCAACCAGATAGGCGTTTCCCAAGGTCCGAGGGCTGAAGTGAAGATCGTGGCTAGTTCGGGAAGGTGCGCACCTCGAGATGGTCGACCTCCTCGGAGAGGCCGTAGTCGAGCTCGGACGGGACCCAGGACTCGTCGCTGTAAACAGGGCGGCTGAAGCAGAACACTCCTGATCGGGCCGCGCATCGACGCTCCATGGCCCGGTACTCGCGCCCGAGCGTCGACCTGCCCTGATTGATGTCCGATCGCTGCGGAAACAGGTTGACGTCAAGCCCACCACCCTGCTTGTGGCTGATGAAGTGACCGCGGTCGTAGGAGTCGCCCCGCAACTCGAAGAACCGATCCCGGAACCCGAGGTCTGCCAGCCCAGCAGAACTCTGGCCCGGATCCGACCGGCGGCCGGTCGAACCAGCGAGGAAGCCCGCCATGCGAGCGGCGTCTCGACGCTCCTGCGTTGGCGCCGAGACACCAAAGGCCACCACGACCCGCTCGGCCACGAGATCGAACACGAACCGGAAGCCGCGATCGGCGAACTCGACCAGCTCGACACCGTCGTTTGGCATCCTCCTGTAGGCATCGCACCATGCATCGGTCAACTCCTCGGAGAGGAACCGGTGGTAGTCGTCGATCGAGCGGCCCGCAGCGCCGTCGGCCTCTCCCGCTCCATCTGGGGCCCATCGGGAAGTGATCTGTTCATAGTCGATCCGGTGGTCAATCCCGCTCATGGTCCTCGTTCCGGAACGGCCAAGCGCCGGCCTCGTCGAACAGCCATTCACCGAACGATAGTCTCGTCGAGATCGAGCCACTCCACGAGCCACCAACCCGACCCCATGTCGGTCCGGACGGGAACATACTCAACGCGCTCGCCGACTGGCCCACAACCTCGCTCCAAGACTCCCGACCACTGACCTACGCAGACCTGATACCCGAGACCAGATACGTTTCGCCCGGGTTCGAGCACCTCACGGATCAGGAGGCGCTGCCAGCCCGGGTACGCGGCGAGTTACGGCTCGTACCGCCAGGAGAGCGGGTGCGCCATCCGACACAGCAGCGCGCTGCCGGTCAGCTATCAGCCGCGGACGTCTTCCACGGCGGGCAGATTATCGCCGTGAGTCTCGGCGGATTCGCATCAGGCCCCAACCTCTTCCCCCGACAACGCAACTTCAACGTGGGCGCCTACGCAAGGCTCGAACGGGTGTGGCGACAATCGCTCCGCGCCGGCGTCACAGTCTCGGTCGACATCGCACTGTCGCTCGGCCCCGATCCAGCGGCCCCAGAGTTCCTTGTCGTCACCTACTGGGAGGATGACGAGCTGTGGGAGGCCGGGCTTGACCTCGACATGAGCAATTGTGACGGGCCACCTCACCCTCAGGCTGGTCCCGGACATCGAGAAGGGCAAGCAGGTCGAGCCGAATGACCGCCAGAGACCATCCTCGAAGCAGGCGCCAGGGTCGTCAACTGCGTCGCCGACTTCGATGGCTAACCAAGGTCGTCGGGAGTTCAAGGCAGATCACGATCACCGGAACGGGTGATTGTGATCTCGGACCGCCGCTCTCGACAGGCTGCTACGTCTCGACGTGGTCAGGCGTCCCCCAGCGTCTTCCAGGGGCTCGCTTGTTCGAGCTGCAGGGCCAGCTCGATGAGTAGCGCGTCTTGCCCGAAGTCGGCTCCGAAGTGGATGCCGAGTGGACGTCCACCGTCGTCGGTGGCAAGCGGGAGCGAGATTGCGGGGCCGCCGCTGACGTTCTGGAACGGCGTGATCGATACGTGGCTGGTGACGCGGGCCATGTGCACCTCGCCGGCAATCGACGGGTCGAAATAGCCGATCTCGGGCACAGGCCGACCGAGCGTGGGCGAGAGCAACACATCGTAGCGGGCGAAGATCTCTCGGTACTCGTGCTCGAACCGCCGGAGGCGGCGGACCGCCAGCGGCGCGTTGGCCAGGTTGCGGTTGAAGTGCTTGACGAGGTGCTTCGTCCACGGCTCGAGCTGGTCACGATCGAAGTCCTGGCTGACCGCCCGCTTGCCCAGCCGCCACAGCAGAGCCGGAAACAGGCCCCAGTACACGGTGAACGCCGCTGCAAACCAGGCCGGGAATGGGTTGGCGATCTGCTGGACGCGGTGCCCGAGTGACTCGCACAGCTGACCGACCCGATGGGTTTCGCTCACCGATCGCGAGTCGAAGACCACACCTTCGGCGTCAGCGGTGATCATGCCGATTCGAAGCGGTCGGTCGAGCGGATCGGTGACATGCCCGACGATGGGCAGGCCGTGGTGGTGGTAGTGCCGTTCGGCGCCGTGCATGAACATGGCGGTATCGCGCACGGTGCGGCTCAGGACGCCTTGGACGCTGATGTTGATCGGGACGATCTTGGGCAGCTCGATCTGTCGAATCCGGTCACGCGTGGGCTTCAACCCGACCAGGCCGCAATACGCAGCAGGGATGCGGATCGACCCACCACCGTCGTTGGCGTGGGCGATGGGCACGACACCGGCCGCAACCAGCGCGGCGGAGCCGCCTGACGAGCCGCCCGTGGAGTGATCGAGGCTCCACGGATTGCGGGTGACACCGGTGAGCAGCGGTTCGGTCGTCGCCGTCAGGCCGAACTCGGGCAGAGTCGACGTGCCCAGCGGGATAACGCCGGTTGATTCGTACTGTTGCACGAACGGCGACGACTCGGTAGCCGGGGTGGTGGGCATCGCCCTCGAGCCAAAACGGTTCGGCGAGCCCTCGATGGCATCGGTATCCTTGATGTAGGTGGGCACCCCGGCGAAGACCCCCGAAGTTCCAGCCGATGCCATCGTCCGGGCCCGCTCGGCGGTCGGCTCGGCAATCGCATTGAGGTCGCCGTTGACCGCCTCGGCACGGCTGAGAGCGGCTTCGACCGCCTCGCTCGGGCTGACGTTGCCCGCCGCAATTTCGGCCGCCAGCCCGACCGCATCATGGGTGCCGAGGGCGTCGTCGGTGAAAGCGTTGATCGATCGGCTCATAGAGCAGACTCCAAACTGAGTAGGTCGCAACGACTTCCCGGGCATCTCCGCTGTCGGTTGGTGTTCCTTCCTCTGCAACCTCCCGTTCTCATCGTGATTCGCGCCAACCGTCAGCCATCGAGAGTTCCTCCCCGCCGCGGCGCCGACCGTTTGTGTCGGTTGCCGGGGGAAACCACCCCTTGGTCCGGTTCGCGAACGACACCAATGACAGCATTACCGGCACCTCGATCAGCACTCCGACCACCGTCGCCAGCGCGGCACCGGACCCCAGTCCGTACAGGCTTATCGCGACCGCCACCGCCAGTTCGAAGAAGTTCGACGTCCCGATCATAGCCGCCGGCGCGGCGATATCGAAGGGCAGCTTGATGGCTCGGGCCGCCCCATATCCGATGGCGAAGATCCCGTAGCTCTGAATCAGCAATGGCACTGCGATCAACAGCACACGCGTCGGCTGATCGAGGATCGTCTCGGCCTGAAACCCGAACAGCAACACCACCGTCAGCAACAACCCGATCACCGATGTCGGCTTCAACCGGGCCGCCAACGCCTCGACCGCCGACGGCCCATTCCGACGCGACAACGCCGAACGGGTCATCAACCCGGCCCCGAGCGGGATCACCACGAAGATCGCCACCGAGGTCACCAACGTTCCCCATGGCACAGTCAGGTCCGTGACCCCAAGCAACAGCCCGGCGAGAGGAGCGAAGGCGAACACCAGGATCAAGTCATTGATCGACACCTGGGCGAGCGTGTAGTTCGGGTTGCCATTGGTCAGCTGGCTCCACACGAACACCATCGCCGTACACGGCGCGACCCCCAACAAGATCATCCCCGCGATGTATTCCTCGGCGTCGAGCTCGGGTACCAAACCGGCAAAGACGAACCGAAAGAACAAGAAGGCCAGCCCCGCCATCGTGAACGGCTTCAACAGCCAGTTGATGGTCAACGTCAGGCCCAACCCCCTCGGGTTGCGTGCCACATCATCGCCAAGACAATCTGGCTCGACCTTCAACATCATCGGGTAGATCATCAGCCAGATCAGCACGGCCACAACCAGGTTCACGCCGGCCAGCTCGAGATCGGCCACATCCTCGAAGACAGCGGGCGCCACCTTTCCCAAAGCCACCCCGGCCAGAATCGCCGCCGCTACCCACACCGAAAGGAATCGCTCGAACAAGCCCACGACGAACTCACCTCCCCATCACACCAGGAGCTTCGCCGCCCCATAGGCCACAGCAACGGCGGAGATCGATACCTGTGTCCGTCACACGAAAACCCCACCAGCAGGAGACGACCTTGTCCGATCTGATAGGCCATCAACGAGCGTACCGTCGACCGAGCGACCCCGCCGCTCTGCCGTCACCACAGCCGCTTCACACAACACACCAATGTGATGCGACAACAAAGTCGGACTCGCACTCACCGCTGAATCGTCCACCACCGCAGAATTGCCTCCACCGACACCATCGAGCCAGGGGCAAAGGTCCCAACACCGTTGCGACTACGCCCTCAGATCCGCTGGTCGGGTAGGCAACGCCAACAAGGCGGCCTCGGGCCTTTCATCCCAGCCGGAGTACTCTGCCAAGTCCATGCCGGGCCACCATCACCGTCGCCACCAGGGAAGCATTTGGTGGGCACCGGGGCCGGAGCCGCCATGGACACCGAGCCGTCGACCTGCTCATCGCCGCCACCGCCGCTGCAGTGAGCCTCCCGCTCTACACACGCAACTCCGACAACTTCCAGTCGCTCGACGACCTCCTCGAAGTCATCACGGTCTGACGAGCCGTGTACTCATGAGTGTGTCGGACAGGGAGCTTGAACTCACCTCCCCCACCGGGCATCCAGCGCCCTCCTGAGGCAACCAGTGGCGCACGATGCCCACCTACGAGCACCTGATCCCGGAATTGGCCCTGCCGGCGCCAACCAGTTAACCCTGCTCATCGTTGCCAGTCGGTAGGCATCTACCCAACCAGAATCCCCAAAACCAGGAAGACGATGAGCCCGATCGGGAGGATCGACACGAGCAGGGGCAGCACCAACGACAGGCTCCGATCACCCTTGCGTACGGCGAAGAACAAGAAGATGGGGGCACCGAACATCGCCCCGCTCGTGAACGGCACAAAGAGCAACACCGCGCAAAGCGCTGCGACGCGTCCTTCAACAGTGGTCGGCAGAACCGATCGACCCCACAACGTCCAGCGGGGGGTCTCATCCGGCCGAGATGGCAGGGACGTGATCAGCCGGCCGCCGCCGATCAGCGCCACGAGCCCAACGACCAACGAGGCCAAGCCGATCGGGAAGAGGACGGAGAGCGTCGCAACCCCGAACCGGACATCGGCCGAAACCCCGGGCGAGCCGTCGGCGTTCATGATCACTACAGCCCACTCCCCACTCTGAATCGTCCAGTCGAGGGTCTGTTCACCGCTGCCACTCACCGACGCCACCCAGAAATCCTCGGTCTCCGGAGCGGCAGGATCGGTGGTGCCCTCGTTCCTGGTGTACACCACCTCGACGATGTCGTCCTGCATGGAGTCCCAGCTGGTGATCTCGTCGTGGGCGACGCCGTCGAGGTACCCGGCAACCGCATCGGCGGGAGCGATGCCCATGAAGAGCGGCTCGGACCCCGCCGCAACACCCTCAACCCGGACGTCATCGGGCGCCGAGACGAACTCGGGCATGTTGTTCCAACGCAGCAACTCGACGTCATCATTGACCACTGCACGGGACGACGCCTCGATCGTCAACGGATCGGTCAAGTTGTAGTCGCCGAAAAGGGGGGAATGGAACAACGAAGTGAGACCGAAGTTGTAGACGAGGACCAGCCCTACCACCACCAGCACGGTTCCGAACCCGACCATCTTGGTTCTTCGCGTCACCGCACCCACCTCTTTCGTTTGTGGCCGCCCGGGAGGTCGGACGTCTCTACCTTCTCCATCCCACGTCCGCGTCGCCGCGACCAGGGTCGAACGTCCAGATCTTCTTGGAGAGCCCGTGCTAAAGCCGCCAGCAAATGGCCGCCCGATCGCAGAGCTCAGCCGGCGTCCAAGCCTGGATACACCGGTTTGGTGGGGGTGTGATCAGGGTGGCGGTGAGGTAGGCCGCTGGTTGCTGGTTCCGGCAGGTGATGGAGACGCTGGGCCGTAGCTTCCTCGTCGTTCCCATCGATCCGTTGAGTGTCCGTTGGCCGGCGGCCCCCTATCGAACCGTGCGTGCGGTTCTTCGGCACACAGCTCTCCGACATCGTTCAGCGCAGTGCGTGCGCCGGTCGGTAGCGGATGCTGCCGACGAGTTCGCAGACGCCGAGGTTTCGCACCCATTGGAAATCGAACCGTGA
>JAHEJM010000214.1 GCA_024638815.1 Acidimicrobiales bacterium
TAAGCGGCTGGCCTGGGGGTCTGCTCTGCGTTGTGGGCATGTCCTTGACGCAAATTGGGAGCCCTTCGAGATCGGCCGCCGCAAGTGAGCGCAGAGCGCTAGCCGCGCTTGCGGGTGCGAGCCGTAGATACATGGCGCGTCGAAGCACTGGCGGCCCAGAGGGTGGCCCCCTCAAGCGAACAGCGACGGCCCTGTAGCGGCCAGGTGGGATGCGGGCCGGAGCAATCGGGTGGCTCTCCCCACGACAGCGTCGACAACGCACAGCCACGCCGGAGATCCCCAACGTCGACAGCGTCAGCCGCAGAATTCGACGCCACGCAACCTCGATGAGATCGCACCAAGGTGCGTCGAAGACGCCTGGAGATAACGCGTCCTCGACGTAGCCCGAATCCTGCGCCAGCTACATCGAAGACACCCAAACCAGCACCGAAGATACGTGCCGATACCGAGTGCGTCCGGTTCAATGATCCTCAATGCCGGCCACCGAGCCGTCACCGTCAGGCGAAGCCCCGGGCGCCTCGCGGCGCTGGGCGGTTCAGGTGTTGCCTACGTGGCCCGCCGACGGAGGCTCAGATGTCGAAGTTCGTGGGGAGGATGACCACGTCGCGAATGGTCACGTTCCTTGGCCTGGTCAGCATGAACATGATCGCATCCGCAACCTCGGACGGCTCGATCAACGAACCGCTCTCCTTGGCCTTGCGCAGGTTCTCCTCGGGCCAGTCGGCCAACAAGGCGGAGATGACCGGTCCCGGGTTCACCTGCCCGACTCGAATTCCGTGCTGGCACAGCTGACGGCGCATGGTCTGGACGAAGCAGTTGATCGCCCATTTCGATGCCGAGTAGACGGGTTCCCAGGGGACCGCCGTGTTTCCGGCCACCGAGCAGGTGACGACGATGTCTCCGGTACCTCGCTCGGTCATGTGGGGAATCACCGCGTGCACGTTCTTCATCACGGCGTTGACGTTGAGATTGAGCATCCGGTCGATCGTGGCTGTATCGGTCTCGATCAGATCACCCCCGATGTAGGAACCGGCGTTGCAGTGCAGGATGTCGATCTGCCCGGCACGATCGATGATCTCGGGCACCATGGCGTTACAGCTATCGGTGTCGAGCAGATCGGTGACCTGGGTGATCGCCGAGGGACCGAGTCGCTCGCCGAGTTCGTCGAGCGCCGCTTCATCGCGGTCCACCAGCACGACCGTCGCCCCGGCACCGAGCAAGGCCTCGGCTGTGGCCAACCCGATCCCCGACGCCGCCCCGGTAACCGCGGCCACCATGCCGCTCAGTACTTCGGCCATAGTTCTTTCCCTTCGTCACGATCAACAGTTCCGTCATCGTCCCGACTCGCTCTGTGAACGACGGTCGACTCGACCTCGCCGACCAACGTACCGATCTCGTCCCGACTCACGATGCCTTGGCGGTCGGATCGGGCGATTGCTGCACCGGTCGCAGCGGCACGACGGAGCGCATCGCCGAGACCGTGCCCGGCGAGCGTGCTCGTCGCCAAACCTGCAAGGAACGCATCACCCGACCCGACAGCGCTGACGACCTCGACCGGAGCCGGATGCACCTTCACGACAGAGCCGTTCGGAGTGGCACACACTGCCCCGCCGGCGCACACTGCGCCTCCATCACCGGCCGTACAGGCGACGATGGCGCCCTCGCCGCCGGCGGTCTCGATGGTCCTGTCGACGCGATCGACTCCGCCGACGACGAAATCGTCGAGCACCAACGTCCGTCCGATCGATGGATTCAGGTTGAGGCACGCCAGCCGCCGGACGTGGCCCGAGCCGCCGGTCCGGCCCCGGTCATTCGTCTGGCGTCTTCGGCCCTGGTGACGACCACGGGTACCCGGAAGAGCTCACCGCCTCGGTGAGCTCTTCAAGACGACGCCGTCCGACGTCGCGCAGGAACTCGCCCGCCGCTCGGGGTTCTTGTTGACCATCTCGCCCCAGATCGTCCGGCCGACGAGCACTCCCGACGCCCCTGCCGCGCATGCGGCCTAGGTCTGGGCGATGAAGTCCTCGAAGCTGACCCCGGCGCCCAACAGGACCCAGGGGACGACACAGGCCTCGTCGAGGCGTCGGCATGCCGTGCTCAGTGCTCCTCTTCCCAGCCAACCACGGCATTACCGGCGATTGGGCGCGCCGGGACCGCTCGGGAACGACCCCTCGATAATGCGCGAGCTGGACGCCGATCAGGGGGCGGCGGCGATGAAGGTGGCGACGACGTAGGTGGCGTGGCGGTCAAGGGAGTGCCGGGCCCGGTCGTAGCGCATTGTCGTCCGGGGGTCGGAGTGGCTGGCAGCGTCCTGGACATCCCGCAGCGCCACCCCGGCGTCGAGGGCGGCGGTGATGAAGCTGTGCCTCAGGCTGTGGGGGCTGATCTTCTTCGGCATCCCGGCCCGCCGGGCGATGCGTTTCACGGCTCGGTCGGCGGCGTGGCGGTCCATGCGCTGGCCGTAGGAGCCCAAGAAGATCGGCCCGGTTGTCCGTTCACCGATGTAGAGCCGGATGGCTCGGGCGGTTCGAGGAGCCAGTGGGACGATCGCACCCTTGCCGCCCTTGCGGACGATCCTCAGGATGTGATGACCGCGCTCGAACCCGAGGTCATCGATGTCGGCGTTCAACGCCTCGGACACCCGGAGCCCGTTCAAGGCGAGCAGTGTCGCCAGGGCGTGTTCTCGGTGGGTGCCGATGCCGGCTTGGATCATGAAGGCGCTCAGCTCGTTGCGGTCCAGGCCCAGGGTTCGGGATTCGTTGTCGACCTTCGGTCGGCGGACATGGGTGGCGGGGCTGCGGTCGACGTGGCCTTCTTGTTCGCAGTACCGGAAGAAGCTGGCCAGCGCGGAGAGGCGTCGGGCGACGGTGGAGGCCATGAGCCCTCGGGCTTCCATGAACCGGCCGAACAGCTCGAGGTGGGATCGCTGGACCTCGAACAGGTTGAGGCCGTAGTCCCGGCACCAGTCCGCAAACAGGCGAAGATCGGTGGCGTAGCTGTTGCGGGTCGTCGTGCCGTAGCCGGCGAGGAAGCCGGCTACGACGAGTAGCTCTCGGTGGAAGGTCGGATCGTCGAGGGACGACAGTTCAGAGGTGGGCGCCCATATCGCTCTCGCCTCCGGCATCGCCGACCGGTTCGGGATCGGCACGTCTGGGCGTTCTTGGCTTTGTGGCGATCGACTACGCGGCCGGACCGAAGTGGCGGTGCGGTTGAGGCAGCTTTATGCGATGGCGAGCGGTTCGATTTGATCGAGCGTTCCGGCGAGGCGGTCCCGTTCGACCTCGAGTGCGTAGCGGCTCTGCAGGTTCAGCCAGAACCGTTCGCTGGTGCCAAAGTACCGGGCGAGTCGCAGCGCAGTGTCGGCGGTAATACCGCGCTTGCCGTGCACGATCTCGTTGATCCGGCGCGGCGGCACACCGATCGCCACCGCGACGCGGTGCTGGGTGACGCCGAGCGGCTCGAGGTATTCGAGCATCAGGACTTCACCAGGATGGATGGGCTCCAGAGTGGGTGTGGTCATGTCATCTCCTCTCAGTGGTAATCCACGATCTCGACGTCTTCGGGTCCGGCGGTCGTCCATCGGAAGCAGATACGCCACTGGTCGTTGATTCGGATGCTGTACGTGTTCGCTCGGTCGCCCCTGAGCTTCTCCAGGCGGTTGCCGGGCGGAACCCGCAGGTCGCCGATCTGGTCTGCCGCGTCCAGGATGAGCAGCTTGCGAAGGGCGGCGCGCTGGGTGGGTTGGTCGAGGCGTTTCGATCGTTGTCGTCGCCAGACCCGTTCGGCGTCTTTGTCTCGGAACGACTGCAACACATGGATGATGATAACGCGCCACGTTATGAACGGCAAGCGTTACGCGAAGGAGAGTTGCAGACTGGTCGAACTGCGGGCCCCATGGGTGTGTCGCCCATGGTCCGGGGCACGCATATCGCTCGCTTCGGGCTACTTCGAGGACGCGTTCTCTCCTGGCGTCCTCGACGCACCTTGGTGCGATCTGATCGAGGTTGCGTGGCGTCGAATTCTGCGGCTGACGCTGTCGACGTTGGGGATCTCCGGCGTGGCTGTGCGTTGCCGACG
>JAHEJM010000099.1 GCA_024638815.1 Acidimicrobiales bacterium
TCGGTCCATCCCTACATCCGCCGCCGAAACGGGGTCGAACCCGTCACCTACCTCCATCCGTTGTTGGAGAACGCCCTGAAGAAGACCTTGGGTATCCCCCTGTTCCAGGAGCAGCTCATGCAGATGGCCATCGACGTGGCCGGGTTCACGGCCGGTGATGCCGATGAACTGCGCCAGGCCCTGGGGGCCAAACGGTCCCGGGAACGTATGGAGCAGCTTCGGCACCGCTTTGTGGCCGGCGCCGCCGAGCGGGGTCTGAGCGACGAGGTGATCGAGCAGATCTGGAACAAACTGGCCGCCTTCGCCAATTACGGCTTTCCCGAGAGCCACTCCATCAGCTTCGCCTACCTGGTGTACGCCTCGTCATGGCTGAAGCTGCATTATCCGGCCGCCTTCTGCGCCGGGTTGTTGCGGGCTCAACCCATGGGCTTCTACTCTCCCCAGTCCCTCACCCAGGACGCCCGGCGACACGGGGTTCCCACGTATGGTCCCTGCGTCAACACCTCGGGGGTCGAAGCCGGCCTGGAACCGCTGCTGCCCGGCACCGACCCACCCCCCATCGTGGTTCCGGGCGGTGTCCAGTCGGCGGCGGAGATGGCGGCCGCCGCCGATGACATCGTCTCCCAGCGCGACGACCACGGTTGGGCGGTTCGACTGGGTATCGACTCGGTCCGCCATGTCGGGGCCGAGGTGGCCGAACGGATCGTGGCCCAACGTCGGGCCGCCGGTCGGCCCTATCGGTCGATCGAGGAGGTGGCCCGTCGGGCCGAGGTGGGGACCAGGGCTCTGGAGGCTCTGGCCACCGCCGGTGCGTTCGACTGCTTCGAGCCGGGTGGATCGTCGCCGTCCTCGCCCCGATCGGCTCGCCGCCGGGCATTGTGGGAGGCCGGGGCCGTGGCTCAGGGCGGGCCCGGCCGTCTGGAGGGCATCGTCACCGGAACCTCCGCTCCCCGGCTGCCGGGGATGAGCGAACACGAGGAGTCCATGGCCGATCTGTGGGCCACCGGGGTCACAGCCCGGCACCCGACCGGGTTCCTGCGCCGGGACCTGACCGCCCGAGGTGCGGTCTTGGCCCAGGATCTGGCCACCCTGGATCACGGCGCCAAGGTCACGGTCGGGGGAGTGGTGACCCACCGCCAGCGTCCGGCCACGGCCTCGGGCACCACCTTTCTTGGTCTGGAGGATGAAACCGGGCTCATCAATGTGGTGGTTTCGGTCGGATGTTGGGCCCGTTACCGGCGAGCAGCCCGTAGTTCGCCTGCGTTGCTGGTCACGGGCCGTTTGGAACGCCAGGAGGCAGCGGTCAGCATCGTTGCCGAGAAACTGGAGCCGTTGGAGGTGGGCCGGGTGCCGGCCAGCCGGGACTTCCGTTGACCCCGTCCGACGGATGGAGGATCGCTCAACGACTCGCCCGCCGTTCGGTCGTCGGTTCCTCGAACCACCGTCAGCCTTCCAGCGATTCGATGAACAGCCGGGTCCCCTGGTTGATCTCGGGGGGCACGGTGCGGGAGCCGTCGTCGGCCTGGTGGAGGTCGGGAACCAGGTCGACGTGATCGACGGCGACGGTGATGGCATGGATCCGGCCCGGGCGACCGGCCAGCCAGTGCCGGAGGTCCTGGTCGGTGGGATCGACCAGCCTGAGCCGCCACGGTCCCTGACCCAGCTCGACGAATCGGCCGTCCTTGGCGATGCCCTCCTCGATCACGTTCATGGCCAGGAGATGGGAGAAGAGTTCGGTGGCGGCGTCGAGGTCGGCCACCAGATGGGTGATCAGTCTGATGGCCGGGAGCCGGTCCTGGGGACCCGGAGGCAGGGGCGAGGCCGGATCCCAATCACCGCCCGGTCCCGGTTGGGCCAGCTGAATGACGATGCCGTGGCTCTGTTTGGGATGGAGGAAGGCCTCCTGCCAGTCGGGGTTGTCGAACCAGGCGTTGACCACCTGATAGCCGGCGTCCTCGGCCTGCTCGATGGCGGCGTGAATATCGGGCACCTTGAACGTGAAGTGATGGGGTCCTGGTCCGTTACGAAGCAGGAAACGGCGGAGAAACTCCGAGCCCGGACCGGGAACGGGCTGGAGGAACTCGAGTTTGGTGCCGTGGGCGAACTCGGCCTGAGCGAAATAGAACTCGGCGGCGTTCCCTGTACCGGCCTCAGCATCGGCAGTGTCGCCGATGTCGGCCCCACCCATCCAGCGGGCTCCGAGGTGATAGCAGTAGCGGATCATGTTGGCCCACGCCCACCGTCCGGCCAGGGCCAGATGATCGAAGGTCGGTCCGCCGCCGGGTTTCCCGGTGTCGATCTTTTCATCCCTGTCACCGGCCACGCCTATAGTGTGCCGTGACGGCACATCGATTACCGCGTGTGCCACGGCCGGCGGGCGGTCGAGGAACAACCGGGCAGCGAGCTCAAATGGACGACGACACCGCAATTTTCGCCGGGAGGGGAAGCCAGACGCTGACAGGGAAGATCTGCGCCAACCTGGGCCTTCCCGTCGGCAAGAACGAGACCATCACCTTCTCCGAGGGCAACACCTTCGTTCGTATCTGCGAGAACGTTCGAGGCTGGGACACCTTCATTGTCCAGACCACGGTCTTTCCCGCCAATGACAACTTCATGGAGCTGCTGTTCTACGTCGACGCCTTGAAACGGGCCAGTGCCCGCTCCGTCACCGCCGTCATCCCCTACTTCAGCTACGCCAAGGGCGACAAGAAGGACGAACCCCGAGTCTCCATCCGGGCCCGGGTCTGCGCCGACGCCCTGGAGGCGGCCGGAGTTGATCGGGTCGTCACCATCGATCTTCATGCCCCACAGATTCAGGGCTTCTTCTCCGTTCCGGTCGACAACCTCATGGCACTCCCGATCCTGGCCGATCGCATCATGGAGGAGATGGAACTGGTCGGCCGCGACACCAACGAGCTGGTCGTGGTCGCCGCCGACACCGGCTTCGCCAAAGAGGCTCGCGAGTATGCCAACTACCTGCAGGTTCCGGTGGCCATCGCCGACAAGACCAGAGCGGCCCACGACGATTCGGCCGAGGTCCTGGGGGTGCTGGGTTCGGTTGAGGGCAGAACAGCCATCATCGTCGACGACTTCGCCATCTCATGCAAGACCCTGTGCGGAACGGCCGACGAGCTTCTGGAGATGGGGGCGACGGCGGTGTACGCCGCCATCACCCACGGTGTGTTCAACAGCCAATCCATGGAGCTGGTGGATAACAGCAAAATCACCAAGATGTTCGTCACCGACACCATCGAAACCCAGCCCACGGCCCTCTCCGATCGGATCGATCTGGTGTCGGTCGACGGACTGTTGAGCGAAGCAATTCGGCGCATCGGCCAGGGGGAGAGCCTCAGCAGTATGTTCGACTGGACCGCTCGGGCCCGTTTCGCCCGCCATCACGTCTAGGTGACCGCCGCCTCCGGCCGGATGGTGGTGCTCACGGTCCTGGTGTTCGTCATCGCCGCATCATGTGGCGACCCGGCCACCGTGGAGGATCGGAGCCGACAGCAAGCATCTCAGCAGGTGGTCCCGATCGAGAACGTGGCCGCCATGACGGTTCTGGCCGACGGCATGATCGTGGCCGGGGACCGTCTGACCGGCCTGCTCTATCTGGTCGATCCGTCGCCGACATCGGCAACGGCCGACGGCCGATCCCGCACGGTGGCCCGGATCGAGGTGTCGACCGAGGGTCAGCAGGGTCTACTCGGTCTGGCCGCCGATCAGCGGTACCTGTACGCGGCCTGGACCACTCGCGACCAGGCCCGGATGGTGGTCGGCAGATTCCTCCAAGGCGACCTGTCGGCCGCGAACGACGGCGAGGCCGATGGTTCCCCGCCGTCGGAGGCACCCTCGCCCACAGTTGTGTGGAATGGCTTTGTCGCCTCGACCGGAGCCAACGGGGGCCATCTCGACCTGCTACCCGACGGTCGGGTGGTTCTTGGAGTCGGCACACTGCGCAACAGCCGTCTCATCGACGATCCGGGCACGGTCAACGGCAAGCTCCTTGCCCTCGATCCCGACGGACCGCAGGATCAGGAACCCACGGTTGTGTCGTCGGGCTGGAGGAACCCCTTCGCTTTCGTTGTGTCGCCGCCGTCGGCCAGCTCGTCGGCCGCCGTCGGTTCCGCCATCTGGGTGGCGGACAATGAGCCGGAGGACGGGAGTGCCGAGCGAGTCGGTCGGGGCGACGAGCCGGGCCGTTCCTTGACCGAGCTGGAGACATCGATCGCGCCCGCCGCCCTGGTTCGCCTGCCCGACGGGGATCTGGGGGTGTGCGGGTACTTGACCGGCATCATGCAGCGGATCGACATCGGTGATGGCCGGGCCGGTCAACCGGGTGATCGGGTCGTCGGCGACTGCAATCAGGCCGCCGTTGTTCTCGATGACGGTCGTCTGGTCACCTCGGATGGATCACGTCTGGTCATCCATTCGGGTTGGTGACGACGATCGGCGGTCTATGGTGTCCACCTCGATTCGATGACGCCGGATACCCTGGTGAGCGCTGATGGGCCGCTCAGCGCCGGCTGTGACGGTCACTGTCCCTCGGTTTCCTAGTGATTGAATCATTCAACATTGCGTCAAGTTTCGGGAACATTCGGCCGAAGGCCGAATTTCAAGCGGCGGGCGCCGTCCCGCCGCACATAGGTAGTTGATGAACACACTCATCGTTCTCTTGCTCGTATTGGTCATGGTCGGCTTCAACGCCCTCTATGTCGCCGCCGAGTTCGCCACCGTCGGTTCCCGTCGATCCCGGGTCCAGGAACGGGCTGAATCCAGGAGCGCCGGCGCCACCGGGCTACTCGCCATCCTCAACGACTCCAAGCGACTCGACAACTATGTCGCCGCCTGCCAAATCGGCATCACCCTCAGCAGTCTGGTCGCCGGTGCCTACGGTCAGGCCCAGCTGACGCCATTGTTCGAGGAGTGGCTGGGCCCGGTCGGCGGACCCACAGCGGCGGTGATCGCAGTACTGGTCATGATCACGTCGTTGCAGGTGGTGCTGGGCGAGCTGCTGCCGAAAACCGTGGCTCTGCGGTACCCCGAAGTTCTGGCCATCGGCACGCTGACGCCGATGCGTATCAGCCAGTGGCTGTTCCGGCCCCTGGTCGCGGTCTTCAACGGCTCGGCCTTCGCCATCATGAGGCTGCTCGGTTTGCACACCGATCGCTCCCACTCCCACGTCCACTCGCCCCAGGAGCTTGCCGGTCTGTATCGAGCCAGCGCCGAGGGCGGACTCATCGACTCGTCGGAGCGGGAGATGCTGGCCGGGGTTCTCACGGTCAAGGAACGCCTGGTCCGGGAGATCATGACCCCGAGACGTCGACTGGTCACCATCGAGCGCGGTACCCCCGTGGTCGTTGCTCTGGCCACCCTGTCGGCCACCCCCTACTCCCGATTCCCGGTCACCGACGGCGGTGAGGACATCGTCGGAGTTGTCGGCCTTCGCACGCTGTTCACCGCCGTGACGGAGCAACCTGATTCCACAGTCGACGACATCGCTGATCAAGGTCTCGTGATCGGCGAAGTGGTCGAGGTTCCCGAACTCCTGGCCAGATTCTCCGACGAGGGCATTCACACCGCCATTGTGGTCAACGAGTTCGGTACGGTGTCCGGTTTCGTCACCAGGGAGGACGCCATCGAGGAGATCTTCGGGGAGTTCAACGACGAATTCGACATCGAGCCCGATCCCATCACCCTCACCGACTCCCGGATCTCGCTGCGCGGTGACGTGCTGCTGTCGGTGGTCAACGATCGGTTCGATCTGGCCGCACCCACCGACGAGGTCGACACGGTGGGTGGCTACGTCTGGCACTACCTGGGCCGCCAGCCCAGGGTGGGTGATGTCGTTCCCCTGCCCCGGCGAGGCGCGGACCACGATCAGGCCGACATCGACGCTGACACCGACGCGACGCTTCGAGTCGACTCGGTCGATGGCACCCTGGTCGATCGGGCCAGCTTCCAACAGCCGGAGTCGAGCCCGTGATCGCCGCCGGTTTCTGGACGTCGGTGGCCCTCCCGATTGCCGTCGTTCTGTTGTTGGTGGCCATCAACGGCGTGTTCGTGGCCGCCGAGTTCGCCCTGGTGGGATCGCGACGGAGCCGGCTCGAGAGCCTGGCCGCCGACGGCAATCGGGCCGCTCGGTGGCTGCTCAAGATCTTTGATCGACCGACCGGAAAGGACGGCTACATCGCCGTGGCCCAGCTGGGTATAACCCTGGCCAGCATCGGGCTCGGCATGTACGGTGAGCCGGCCATCGCTCATTGGATGTACGAACCGTTCGAGCGATGGGGTCTATCGGAGACGGCGGCCCACACTGTCGGGTTCATCATCGCCCTCAGCGTCATCACGTACCTCCACGTGGTCTTCGGCGAGATGATCCCCAAGGCCCTGGCCCTGCAGACACCGGAACAGGTCAGCCTGAGCGTCAATCCCCTCATGCGGCTGTTCAGCCTGATGTTCCGTCCCGCTGTGGCCGTGCTCAACTGGCTGGCCTTGAGTCTCATGCGGCTGTTGCGGATCCCCGAACCCGACCTTGCGATGTCGCTCTACAGCAGCGAGGAACTGGCCATCGTCACCGAGGAGTCGGCCGAGGAGGGCCAGCTTGGCAGGCTGCAGAGCGAGATCATTCACAACATTTTCGAACTCGAAGACCTCACGGCCGAGGAGATCATGACCTCCCGCAGCCACCTCGAGGCCGTCGACATCACCGCCACCCGGGATGAGATCGCCCAGCGGGTCATGTCATCGCCTATCAGCCGTTATCCGGTGTACCAGGGCGACCTCGACCACGTGGTCGGGCTGCTCCATGTCAAGGACTTCGTTCGGGCCAGCCGGGCCAAGGGGCCGATCGAGGTGGGCAAGCTGCTGCGCCGTCTGCCCACCGTGTCGGCCTCGACGACCGCCGACATACTGCTCGATCGGTTCAAGCAGGAGCGAATCCACGCCAGTCTGGTGGTCGATGAGCTGGGGAGCACGATCGGCATCGTCACCCTTGACGACATCATTTCCGAGGTCATCGACGATCCGGCCGGCGACCACGATCTTCCCGCCGTCATTCACAGCGACGACTCGGCCACCCTTGACGGGGAGACCACGCTGACCGAGCTGGATGAGGACTACGGCTTCGTGTTCGAACACCGGGATGTGACCACCTTGGCCGGCCTGGTGCTGGCCGCAACCGGCGTGGTTCCCGATGTCGGTGAACGGGTCGAGGTCCAGGGCCACGAGCTGGAGGTTGTCCGCCGCGACGGGCTGAAGATCGCTCAGGTTCGGGTCACTCGTCAAGAACCGACAGCCGATGCCGAGTCGGCGGAGCGACTGTCGGTCGACGGATCGTAGCCGCGCTGGACACTAGTCGGGGTTCCATAATCGAACCCAACCCGACTCGACCTCCAGTTCGGCCTGTTCGTAGCCGGGCTCACCCGGCAGCAGCACCTCGTACCGGCCCAAGGGATCGGCAACCCTGACCCGCTGATACGGCAGCCGACGCCGTGCGGTGACCATGACATCCCGGGCCGATCGGTAGCGCTCCAGGCAAGCCACCATGCGCACGGTGGGCGACATCATCTCCATGGTGCCGGCCCGCCACCTGGCCAGGGCCTCGCTCGGCCGTACCCATTCGCAGTTGACGATCTCGCCATGGTCGAAATGGGGTTCCTGGTCGGCCGGGGCAAGGGCTACGAAGAAACGTGCATCGAATCGCCGGAGTGGCCCGACCGGGGTGATGAAGCGGGCCACCTCCTCGATCCGCCCGACATCGAGCACGATGCCCCCGGCCAACAGCAGGTCGGTGAACACCGTCTCGTCCCGGCGAACCTGGTCCCGAAGATGGTTCACCTCGGCCTCGGTCAGGGCCGTTCCCGCCGCCGCCAGCAGCAGACCTGATTCCTCCAGGGTCTCCCGGCACGCCGCGATCCACCACGCCAGGCCACCGTCATCGACCCCGAGGATGGTCGAGGCCTCCCGATCGGTGAGACCGACACACAGCGTGTCGAAGTCGTCGTGATGGTCCTCGGGGTCGACCCGACCGCCGGGAAACACCCACGAGTCGGGGGCGAAGGCCAACCGGGCCGTCCGATGGACCATGAGTACCTGCAGGTCCGGCCGGTCGTCGATCAGCATCACCGTGGACGCCGGTTGGACCGGAACATCCTCGGGGCGGGGCTCAGCCCTGGGCATCGATTCGAGCCAGCAGCGACGCCGACTCGGCGGTCGCGGACCGCAGAGTGTCCCACGACTCGTTGCCGGGATCACCGGGTTGTATGCCGGAAGCCCGCTCCAGGATGTGAAGCCGGAACTGGAGGTCTCGGCGGCCGTTGGCGAAGTTCTCCAGACACGGCGTTCCATACCCGGGATTGCCGTAGTCGTTCAGCGTCTCGAAGGCTCCCGCGGGCAGCGTTCCCGCCGGCAATCGACTCAGCGTCGGATCGATCCCGGCCATCAGCCACAGCAGCAGGGGCTCATCGGGGTTGGTCTGGTCCGACAGCGTCACCGCCAGCTCGGACGTCTCGGCCGGCACCGGTGTCCACTGCAGCTCGGGGAAGACGTTGTCGCCGGCGCAGGTGGCCGAAACCGGGATGTCTTCTCCCGGGCCGAATGCCGGACTGGTCAGCTCGACACCGGATGTACTGGCTTCCTGTTCGGGAGCCGAGGTTGGTGGAGGGCGCCGGGTGGTCGTGGTCTGCCACGACTGGGGCTGGGCCAGCTCGCGACCGTCGTCGGCGCATCCGGCCAGGGCCCAGGACCCGACAAGGGTCAGGACGGCAGCGGCAGCAAGGGCCGGTAGCGATCGGCGATCCACGACGAACGATCGTAGCCCGATTGGTCCCGGCCCCGGTGGCGGTGGGTTCGTACCGGGTGCACGGCCCGGCCCCGTGACGATCCGGGGCTACTGTCGTGGCGGTGAGTATCGTGGCGGTGTGGGTGACGATGTCGGGACCTTCGATCGCTGGTGGCAGTCGCTCGCAGCCCGCGCCCGGTCACTGGCCGGGGCGCCTCCGGGCCAGGATGCCCGCACCCTGGTCCGCGGCCGGCGGTTGCTCTCCGTTCCCCGTCTCGCCTGGCGCCCGCTGGGTGGTCTGCTCGGACCGGCGGTATCCGATGCAGGCCAGAGTCTCGGGGCATTGGCGTTCTCCGCCACCACCAGCTTGATCACCGGGCTGACGTTGGCGTCGTTTACCGACACGCTGGAGCGGTACCCGGGGTTGCTGCTGTTCATCCCGGCCGCCATCGGGTTGCGGGGCAATATCTTCGGTCCGCTGGGCAGCCGCTTGTCCACGGCTCTACAGGCCGGGACGCTGACGTGGAGTCGACGTCCGGATTCCCTGTTGGGACAGAACGTGATAGGGGCCCTCGCCTCGTCGGTGGTGGCCGCCGTCGGCGTTGCCGTCATCGCCGAGCTGATCGCAGTGACACTGTCCGATCGTGGGGTGACCGTCATCGGACTGGCCGATTTCGTCGTTGTCTCCGTGCTGGGTGGCTCGCTGGCTTCCGTGGTGGTGCTGGCCATCACATTGGGGCTGGCCGTGGCCTCCACCCGCTTCGGGTGGGACCTCGACAACGTGACCGCGCCCCTGGTCTCGGCCTCGGGCGATTTTGTGACACTACCCGCCCTCGTGCTGGTCACCGGCCTGCTCCGGCGAGGCTGGACCACTCGGACCGTGGCCATCATCCTTGTGGTAGTGGTGGTTGGGGTGGCCTGGGCGGCGGTGGGCGGCCGGTTCCGTCTGTCCCGCCGCATCGTCTTCGAATCGGTGCCGGTGTTGTTGGTGGCGGGAACCATGAGCCTCGTCGCCGGCGTGGTGTTGGAGCGATCCATCGATCGGTTTCTGACCTTTTCGGTGCTCGTGGTCCTGCTGCCCGGCTATCTGGCCATCGGCGGCGCGTTGGGCGGCATCCTCGCCAACCGGCTGGCCACCAAGTTTCATCTCGGTCTGATACGTCGGTCACCACTACCTGATAGTCAGGCCCGGCTCGACATCCGCATCACCTACGGATTGGCCTTCTTCGTCTTCACCTTCCTGGCTCTGATGGCCGGTGGGATCGGCTCGATCGTGGGCAAGAGTTCGCCCGGATTCGTGCCGCTGATCGGTTCGGCCTTGACCGGAGGTCTTCTGGCCACGACGTTCGTCTGCCTGGTCGCCTACTACGGCACGCTGGTCGTGGTCAGGTTCGGACTGGATCCCGACAATCACGGCATCCCGCTCGTGAGTGCCAGCTTGGATGTGGTCGGTTCGGCCACCCTTATCCTCGCCTTGCTTGTGTGGGGCGTTGCATGATCACATATACATCTGCTCGAAGGAGAGTTACACGAAAATGGCTGGTTGCGATGTCTAGAGCACTAGCACCCGGGGGTTCGGAGCCCCCGAGTACCGGTGAAGAGATTCCCCGGCCCCGTCCACCGATGCCACAGCGACAACTGCGATACCGTCCATCGATCCGCCACGAGGCGCGGTGATGGAGAACAGAAACCTTCGCGAGATGCTGGCCGAGGCCAAGGACACCAGCGAGCTGATGGTGGACCTGGCCTACGCCGCCCTGTTCTTCGACGACACCGACATGGCTGACGAGGTGGACGAGTTGGAGACCGAGATCACCGAGTTGGTTCACGACATGCGGGCCCTGGCCATCGTCGCCGTGCGGAATCCCCGGGAGGCCGAAGCCATGTCGGCCGTGCTCCAGGTCATCAGCGCGGTCGAGAGCATCAGCAATGATGCCGTCGACATCGCTCGCATCGTGACCCGGCGGCTGGGCATTCCCCGCCAGCTGGTCCTCGATTTGATGGAGGCCGAGGAGATCGCCCATCGTGTCGAGGTCCATGACGGTTCCCACTTCGCCAACCGGCCGCTGTCCTCGTTCGAGCTGCCGGTGGTCACCGGCATGCGGGTCATGGCCATTCGCCGAGGTCGTCGGTGGGTGGTGGATCCCGGTGGTGATGACATCCTCAATCCTGGGGATGTGCTGTTCCTGCGGGGCTCACCCGACGGCATCGTCCGGCTTCGGGAGCTGGCCGGGGCACCGGCCTGGAACCCGCCACCGGTGGAGGAGGTCACGGTGCTGACCGACTTGGATCGCGCCGTTGACACCATCATCGACATGAAGAATCTGTCCGAGGTCGCCGTTGGCCTGGCCTACTCCGCCCTGGTGTTCCGGGATCGGAGCCTGGCGGCCGAGGTCCGCCACCTCGAGGACCGGCTGGACGAGATGAAGATCCGGCTCGAATTGTGGGTGCTGAGGGCAGCCCACGACGATGTCGACCCCAAACCGCTCCGGGGTCTGCTGCACTTGAGCGCCGCCGCCGAGGATCTCGGTAATCAAGCCCAACAAATGGTGTGGCTGGTGGAGCGCCAGGGCGAACTCCACCCCGTGCTCTCCGTCGCGCTGGGAGACACCGACGAGGTGGTGGTTCGAATGCCGGTTGCCGACGGGGCCGCCGCCGCCGGTCGCTCACTGGGTGAGCTCGATCTGACCATCGAACCCGGCTTCAATGTGCTGGCCATCGAGCGAGGGGGACGCTATCTCTACCGCCCCCGACGTCAGGTGGAGCTGAAGGTCGACGATGTGGTCCTGGCCAGCGGGCCCGAGGAGGGCACCGAGGCACTGGCTGAGTTGCTGGGATGGCGCCTGGTCGAGGGCGATGAGGGTGAAACCGAACTCGAGCCCCTGACACGGTGGCCGACTGAGGGTGGCCGACTGGAAGTTCGGTGACAGTGGCGGTTTCGACACCGGTTGGCCTCGCCGGCCCTTTGGTCAGTCGCTGATCGGTGGTGGTGGCGACGGTGGTGGCGTGTCGTCGTCGCTGAACAGTCGCTCCAGTTCGGGATCGATGTCGGTCGGTGGCCGCGGCATGGCGGTGTCGGCGGCATCGGCCACCCGGCGCCGTCGTGCCGCCGAGGCCCGGGAATGGCCGGCGGCATCGTCAAGGGCCAAACCACGTCGATCGCCCGGTCCGGCTGACCGGTCCCGGTGATCGCCGATCTCGGACGCCGCCGGCGGGAAATCGCCGTTCCGCAGCATCTCGGCGATGCCACCCAGGGTGCCGAGGGTGGCGCTCATGTCGGCGGGTACAAAGATCTTCGTCGCCTGACCGTCGGCGATGCCCTGTAGCGCCTCCAGATACTTGATGGCGATAACGCGATCATCGGTGCCGGAATCGGTGATGGCCCCGAAGACGCTGTAAATGGCCTCGGCCTCGCCCAGCGCCACCTGTTGCCGGCGGTACTGTTCGGCATCGGCCCTGGTTCGCATGGCCTGGGCTTCGCCCTCGGCGACGAGAATGTCGCTCCGTCTGGCCCCTTCGGCGGTGAGAATGGCGGCCGCCTTCTCGCCTTCGGCCTGGGTGACGGCGGCCTCCCGTTGACCCTGGGCCTGAGTGACCACCGCACGGCGGGTCCGCTCGGCCTTCATCTGCTCGTGCATGGCCGACATCACATCGGGTGGAGGGTCTATGCGCTGGATCTCCACCCGCACCACCCGAACCCCCCACTTGTCGGTGGCGTCGTCGAGGATCTGACGGAGTGCGGCGTTGACCCGTTCCCGGGAGGTGAGAGCGTCGTCCAATGACATGTCACCGATCACGTTTCGCAGATTGGTCTGGGCCAGCTTGGTGATGGCCAACATGAAGTTGGCGACGTTGTAGAGCAGACGCTGGGGGTCGGTCGGTTCGTAGTAGATGACGGCGTCGACCGACACTGCCACGTTGTCTTCGGTGATGACCTCCTGGGGTGGCACGTCGATGACCTCCTCCCGCATGTCGACCAGGCGCATGCGCTCCAGGAGGGGTTTGATGATGCGCAGCCCGGGGTCGACCGTCTCCTTGTAGCGGCCGAGTTGTTCGACCACACCCTTCTGATAGGGATGGACGATCCTCACACCGAGGACCACATAGACCAGGATGAAGGCGATGAGCAGGAGGAGGGCGAGACTAGCGGCGTCGAGCATGGTTGGCTCCTCGGGGTCGGTGGTCGCGTCGGGCCGGGACCGCCGGGGCCGAGGTGGGAGGCCGGGGGGCGGTCACAAGTACTCCATCGGGACCCGCTCCACCAGGAGCCGGGTGCCTTGGACTTCCAGCACCCGGACCTTGGTGCCGGCCGAGAGTGCCACTCCGGGCGGGGTGTCGGCCCGCCATTCCTCGGCGCCTACGCGCACCATGCCGGCATCGCCGGGGGTGGCGGGAATGGGCGAGAGCACGACTCCGACGGCCCCCACCAGCCGATTGGAACCGATACCGGAGACGTCCGGCGTGGTGGCGTCGAGTCGGCGGGCGAAGGGTCGCATGGCCACGAACGAAGCGAATGACCCCACGAGGAAGGCCAGCCAGCTCCAGAAGGGTGTGGACACGAGGGCCGCCACCAGCGCGGCGGCCAGAGCCCCAAGGGCAAAGGGAAGAAGGAAGAACGAGCCGGCCATCAGCATCTCGCCGATACCGAAGATCGCTGCGGTGGCCAACCAGATGGTGGCCCACATGGCCGACTGACTCACGAAGTACCTCCCTCCGTGCATCAACGGTCTAGCACATCGATCGACCAATCGACAACCAGCGACCAACCCGTCGTGTCCGGACTGTTGCGCTCCGATCGGTCGGACCCGATGCGTTGTCCCGACCAGTCGACGGGTATGCGTTGATAGTTTGACGGTATGGCTCGAATCCTGAGCGTTCACGCCCATCCTGATGACGAGGCCTCAAAGGGTGCTCCGACCATCGCCAAATACTCGGCCGAGGGGCACGGAACCTACCTCGTCTGCTGCACGGGGGGCGAAGAGGGGGACATCCTCAACCCGACCATGGACCGACCCGACATCAGGGCCAACCTCACCCAGGTCCGAGCCACCGAGCTGGAACGCTCGGTCAAGGCCATCGGCTTCGATCAGCTCGATTGGCTCGGCTACCGGGACTCGGGCATGCCCGACACCGACTCGAATCTGCACCCCGAGTGTTTCGCTCGAGCTGATCTCGATGAGGCGGTCGGCCGACTGGTGGCGTTGATTCGCCACCACCGGCCTCATGTCATCATCACCTATGCCGACGACCAGCAGGGTTATCTCCACCCCGATCATCTTCGGGTCCATGACATCTCGGTCGTGGCCTTCGACCGGGCCGGCGATCCCAACTGGTACCACCGGCACGGTGTGCCGTGGCAGCCGCTCAAGCTCTACTACTCGATGTGGAGCCGCGCCAGGCTCAAGGCCCATCACGACATGTTCGAACAGCTCGACATGGAATCACCGTTCGATGACCGATGGTTCGAGCGGCCGTCGCTTGATCATCGCATCACCACCAGGATTGATGTTCGGGACCATTACTGGGCCCGTCGGGCCGCATTGCTGGCTCACGAAACCCAGGTCGATCCCAACGAGAAATTCTGGTTTGGCCTACCCGACGACGCCGCAGCCCAGGCCTACCCGTACGAGGACTACATCCTGGCTCGATCGCTGGTCGAGACCGAGCTCCCGGAAGCCGATCTGTTGGCCGGGCTGGACGTGAGCCTGGCGGAGCCGAGCGCAGAGGACGCAGCGTGATGACGGTCGACGAATCGGCGCCGGAACCGCTGTCCGGCGACTGGGTCGCATCGGTGGTCGAGGCATCGCAACGGGCCGAGGCCTCGAGTCTCTCCAATCGTTCGACTGTGGTGGCGTTGACCGTGGGCAAGTCGACACGCACGGTCCTGCGCTTCGAACACGGACGAGTCGTCGGTCGGGGCGACGACGACACCGTCGAGGTGACGATTCCTTTCACCTCCGAGCAGCTCAGGGCCATGATTGCCGGTCGGGAATCGATGGCCCAGGCCTATATTCGCGGAGACCTCAAGCCCGAGGGGTCGACCGGGGCCTTCTTGGCGGTGGTCGAACTGTTCGAGTCGGGGCTACTTGCCGGGGCTGACGGAGCAGCCCCTTAGGGAGTTCGTCCCTGGCGGGTCGAACGTCCGTCGCTTGGTGTTGGTTGTGTGGGTTGGGTTCGTGTGGTGGTTTGGGGGCCGGGGCTGACGGAGC
>JAHEJM010000100.1 GCA_024638815.1 Acidimicrobiales bacterium
GGGACCTCCAGTTCATCCGCATCAACGGCACCCTGGTGGGCGGCGCCGCCGGTCTCGTCATCTTCACCGTTTCCGAGTTCCTGCTCTAGCCTCACCGCCAACAAAACCGGTCGAAAGTGGACGAAAACGGCTATAGCCGACCGGTTTCACCCACTTTCGACAGGAAGTCGGGGGGAAGAATGGTCGGTTTGTAGGGGGCTCGGGCGACGAAGCGGTTGCGGTCGAACCGCTCGAGCAGGTCTTCGGCGGTCACCGGTTCGCCCGGCTCACACAACCCGATCGACGAGGCCAGAAAGCCCAAGATCTGGGCCGGCGTCTCACCCCGGGCCCGTCGGTCGTCGAGGTCGACGGCGCCGTGGCGCTTGGCCAGCCGGGCCCCGTCGGGGGCCAGCACCAGTGGTACATGGGCGTACCCCGTCGGGCGGGGCAGATCGAGCAGATCGTAGAGCACGATCTGGCGACAGGCCGACTCGACCAGATCGTCGGCCCGCACAATCATTTCCACCCCCTGGGCTGCATCGTCGACCACCACGGCCAGGTGGTAGGCCGGCGTGCCGTCATTGCGCTGGACCACGAAGTCATCCAGGGTCAACTCGTGGCTGCCGGCCAGCTCGTCGTTGATCCGGCGCACCGTGCCGCCGGCCCGCAGACGCAACGCCGCCGGGCGTTCCCGGGCCCGGTCGGTCCGCTCCCGTGACGACAGTCCAGCGCAGGTACCGGGGTAGTGGTGGCCGCGGTAGCCGTGGTTGGGGGCACTGGCCGCCTCCCTGATCTCACGCCGGGAGCAGAAGCACGGGTAGACGAGATCCTGTTCTCGAAGCCGGTCCAGCGCCTCCCGATAGCACTCGAGCCGGTCCGACTGGTTCACCACCGGTTCGTCCCAGTCGAGGCCGAGGACGGCCAGATCCTCGGCCTGGGTGCGGTAGTGGCGGTGGCGAACCGAGCCCGAATCGAGGTCCTCGAAACGGAGCAGGAACGGTGAGTCGTCGACTCGGGCATAGAGCCAGGCCACCACCGCGGTTCGGAGGTTGCCGAGGTGAAGCCGCCCGGTGGGGCTGGGGGCGAAACGACCTGTGGGCACGTCCCCATACTGGTGGCGTCAGCACCGTTTGCCTCGCCCCGTCCGGGGCGCCCGACTACATTTGGCCCTCCGAGGAGGTTCGACAATGACGTCACCCGATGAAATGCTGGCCGAGCTGCCCATCTTCGAGGATCTGTCCAGGCACGAGCTGAAGAAGATCCGGCAACTGATGACCCCGATCACATTTCCCGCCGGTCGGCGGTTCATCATCGAGGGTTCCAACGACATGGAGGCCTTCATCATCCTGGAGGGCGAAGCCATGGTGGAACGGGACGGGGTCGAAGTTGCCCGGATCCGACCGGGCGATGTGGTAGGGGAGATGGCAGTACTGGCCGGTGTGCCTCGGACTGCCACGGTGACCGCCACCACCGAGGTCACGGCCGAAGTGCTGAATCGTCGGGAGTTCATCTCGCTGCTCGACCGGGAACCGGAAGTGATGAAGAATGTGCTGGTCAGCGCCTTGAGACGGCTCCACCAGCTGGCCCCGCCGGCCACCCACTGAGACGCCGCCGTGGTTGACGGACCGGAGGCCGGCGTCGGCGACCTGATTGCTGGCGGATCGAGGTCGACCATGGGCACACTGGAGTGGTGACCAATGCAGCCCACTCCAACCGCACCGCCGGAAGCGCCGCCATGCTCGACACCCTCGAGCCGGGCCAGCCCATCGTCTTCGGCGGGAACCGGGTGACCGCGGTTCCCCCGGAACTGGCCCGAGCCTTCACCGCCGGTGATCGACTCATCGTGGTCAACGACACCGGCGACCTCCTCCACATCCCGTCCGAAGTCTGGTCCGTGGCCACCGGAGCGGTCGAGCGGGCATGGCAGGCGTTCTCCCACATGGGTTCGGTGGACGACGACTCCATCAGTCGGTTCTTCGACCGATTCGCCGCCAACCTTGTCGCCGACGACCGGTTCGCCGCCATCGCCGAGGCCAACCGGGCCGACGTCGCGTCGGCTCGGCAACGAGGACGATCCACCACCCGGCTCGAGCTGACCGACGGTATGCGGGCCGACATGATTGAAGGGCTGCGGATGTGGCGGGATGTGCCGTCCCAACGGGACGTCCCGGTGGAGGCCATCGACCACGAAGGCTGGCGGCTGGAGCAGCGCAAGGCCGGTCTCGGGGTGGTGGGGTTCGTGTTCGAGGGTCGGCCCAACGTGTTCGCCGACGCCTGCGGGGTGCTTCGTGGTGGCAACACGGTGGTGTTCCGTATCGGGTCCGACGCCCTTGGCACGGCCCGGGCCATCGTGGAACACGCCCTCGATCCGGCGCTGGTCGAGGCCGGCCTGCCGGCCGGAGGGGCCAGTTTGGTCGACTCGTCGGCCCGGGCCGCCGGCTGGGCCATGTTCAGCGATCCCCGACTGTCGCTGGCCGTGGCTCGGGGGAGTGGGGCCGCGGTGGCCCAGCTGGGAGCGGTGGCTCGTCAGGCCGGCATCGCCGTCAGTCTCCACGGCACCGGTGGGGCCTGGATCGTGACCGGTGAGGCCTGTGACCCGGACCGATTGGAGTCGGTGGTGGCCACCTCACTCGATCGCAAGGTGTGCAACACGGTCAACACGGTGTGCGTGCTGGCCCACCGGGCCGACGAGTTGATGCCTCGGGTGCTGTCGGGGCTGTCGGCGGCGGCAGCGGCTCGGGGGGCCGAGCCCAAGGTTCACGCCACCCCCCGAGCCCAATCCCTGATGCCGGCGAGCTGGCTCGACGAGAAGGTGATGATCGCCCGGGCCGAAGGGGAGCGACCCGAGCCCCGGGCCGAGGTGATCGCCAACGATCGTCTGGGTCACGAGTGGGAGTGGGAGAACTCACCGGAGATCACGGTCACCGTGGTCGACTCGGTGGCCGACGCCGTCGTCGCGTTCAATCAACAGGCTCCCCGATTCGTGGCCAGCCTCATCAGCGATGACGCCGTCGAACAGGACCGGTTCTGGGCCGCCGTCGACGCCCCGTTCGTGGGCGATGGCTTCACCCGCTGGGTCGACGGTCAATACGCCCTCAACCGGCCCGAGCTGGGTCTGTCCAACTGGCAGTTCGGTCGGCTCTTCGGACGCGGCGGTGTGCTGTCGGGCGACAGTGTGTTCACCGTGCGGACCCGGGTCTGGCAGTCCGATCCCTGCGTCCAACGTTAGTGTTCGGCGCGGAGCGCCTCACGGCAACTCTCCCAGTTGCTTCGAGTGTGGCCTCCGGCCAAACATCGCCGAGACTCGACTTGATCGTGAACATCATGTTCGCCAAGCGAAACTAGAGCCGGGATGCCGCCCGGGCCGGTGCCCGGTCCTGGTTCACCAGCCGCAGGGCCACGGCGGCCATGACCAGCGGCCCCCCGACCACGGCGGCCACCGGTGGGGTCTCGTCCAGCAACAACCAGGCCAGCGCGGTGGCGGCCACCGGCTCGGCCAGCAGCACCAGCGACACCGTGATCGAACCCAGACGCCGGAGCAGGTGGTTCAGCCCGGTATGCCCGACCAATTGGGGGCCGAGGATCATGGCCCCGATCACCAGCCAGGTGGTGGTGTCGAATCCGACCAGGTCGACGCCGGCCGCCGCCGATGTCACCAGAAGGGTCGCGGCGGCCACCGAATAGGTCCGGGAGGCATAGGCCGCTGTGGGCAGATGGCGTCGCACCGAGGACCCGGCCACCAGGTAGACGGCCATGGCCACCGCCCCGACCAGGGCCAGTGCGTTCCCCACCAGTGGGTGCTGTCCGTTGATGGTGGCCGTCGTCGAGGCGGCGTGACCGAAGGTGATGATCACGGTGCCAACCGCAGCCAGTCCGATGGCGAGCCAGGTGGCGGCCGTCGGCCCATGGCCGCGGAACACCGACCACACGGCGATCAGAATGGGAGCGGTGGAGACGAGGGTCACCGATGCCGCCACCGAGGTCAGCTCCAGTGAGGCCAGCCAGGCACCGAAGTGCAGAGCCAGGGCCACGCCGGCCACCACCATCAACCGCCACTGAGCCCTGGTTGGGCGCCTCGTCGCGGCACCGCTCCATGATCCCGGGTCGCGTCCGGGCACAAGACGGGCCAGGACGGCCGGAGCGGTCAGGATCAGCGAACCGCCGAGGGTGCGCCAGAACGACAGAGCCAGTGCCGACGCCTCGGCCCAACGGACCAGGACCGCCGACGACGAGATGGCGACCACGGCGGTCACCAGCACCAACACCGTGACCGGATCGAGACGGCGACCGGCTCGATGGACTTCGTCCCCGGACGAGCCTCCGGTACCGGCCTCCGCGTCGGGTATCGCCATCAAGGGTGGAGGGTATCGGGCACCGATCGGACCTGTCCGCTCGGGAGCCGGTGGTCAGGGCAGTTGCTATGGTTGTCGACCGTGACCGACAGCGAGACCACCGACATTCCTCACGCCGACCCCGAAGCGTTCCCGGACGGCGAGAAGCCTCAAGTGGTCATCATGGCCGCCGGGCTGGGGAGTCGATTCGGCGGGGTGAAGCAGCTGGCCCGGGTCGGGCCCTCGGGTGAGGCCTTTCTCGACTTCGCCATCAAGGAGGCCGGAGCCGCCGGCTTGGGTCAGGTGGTCATGATCGTGCGATCCGACATCGAGGCCGATGTGGTCGAGCACCTTCGGGATCAGCACGGCGATCTCCCCGTGGTCTATGTCCGTCAGGATGACCTGGGCCCGCCCCGGGACAAGCCGTGGGGCACCCTGCACGCCATCCTCAGTGCCGCCGACGTGATCGACCGACCGTTCGCCGTGCTCAACGCCGACGACTACTACGGGGCCCGCTCCTATCGCTTGGCCGCCGAGTGCATCGACCGCCTCGTGCCCGGTCGGGCCGCCAATGTGGCGTTCGAGATGGGCAACACCGTCCCGCCTCATGGAGCGGTGACCAGGGCCGTCTGCCGGGTCAGCGAGGGCACGCTGACCGACATCGTGGAGACCGAGGGATGTCAGCGAAACGAGGACGGCACCTACTCGGCCGGTGGTCGCCAGGTCCCGGCCGACACACTGGTGTCCATGAACCTGTGGTGTTTCCACCATTCGGTCCTGCGGGATCTGGCCGAGCGGTGGGATGTGTTCCTGGCCGCCAACGCCGGCGACGCCAAGGCCGAGGCCCAGCTGCCGACCATTGTCGGTCAGCTCATGGCCGACGATCGACTGACGGTCGAGGTCGTGTCGTCGCCCGAGCGCTGGATCGGTATCACCAACCCCGACGATCTCGAGCTGGCGAAGAAGTCGTTCGCCGACTACCGCATCTGACCCGATCCCGGCGTCGGCCTGGTTCCGAGAAGCCCCCGCACCCTTCCCCATCGGACCTTCCCCATCCGAGGCCAGCGGGGTCGGCTACGGGAGCAAGGTGTCGACCAGCCTGGAGCGCTGGATCTTGCCCAGTGCGCTGCGGGGGAGGGCGTCGACCAGCACGAGCTCCTTGGGGGCACACCAGGCGGGATACCGCTCCTTCACCGCGGTGGCGACATCGGCCAGGGTGGGGGGATGGTGCCGGTCGTCGGCGACCATGACGGCCACCACCCGGTGGCCCCAGTCGGGGTCGGGAACACCGACAAGGGCCACCTCATCGATGTCGTCCCGCTCGGCCAGCAGCTGCTCGATGGGTTCGGGCCACACCTTCTCCCCACCGGTGACGATGACATCGCCGGCCCGACCCTGCACGTGGAGTTGTCCGGTTCCGGTCCACGACCCGAGATCGCCGGTCGGGAACCAGCCGTCGTCGACGAAGGGATCGGGCACTCCTCGATAGCCCCGGAACAGCATGGGGCCTCGAAGCTGAATCTCGCCGTCGGCAAGTCGAATCTCGCAGCCGTCCAGTACCTGCTGGCGGCCGTCGGCGTGGCCGTAGACGATCCCGGAGCCGGTCTCGGTCATGCCGTAGGTGGCCACCACATTGGGAGCCCGGCCCGCCGGTGGGGCGGCACCGCCGATGAGCACCACCCGGAACAGGCCGGGGTCGATTTGGTTGAGGGCCCGGGTCACCAGGGATACCAGGGTCGCCCCCCGTCGGGCCGCGCCCATCACGGCGTCGGCGTCGAATCCGTGGTGCACCTCGAGGCCGGTCCCGGTGACCATGGAGCGGAGTATCACCGACAGTCCGCCGATGTGGGCCAGGGGCAGGCAGGCCAGCCAACGATCGGTGGCCGGATCGACGTCGAGGGCGGCGTTGGTGGCTCGGGCCGAGGCGGCGATGGAGTGGTGGGTGTGGATGACGGCCTTGGGGCGGCCCGAGCTCCCGCTGGTGGCGATGACCAGCGCGTCGCCCGGCTCGACCTCCTGCCCCCGGGGCACAGGATGGATCGACTCCGCCCCCGGCTCTCCCGACATCAGGGACGTGGGGCGTAGCACATCCAACACCTGACGGCGCAGCTCGGGCGGCAGCCGGGGGTCGATCGGGGCGAAAGCGTCACCGGAGGACCAGATCCTTTCCACCAGCTGCACGAACCGTTCACCGGCGGGAACCATGAGGGCAACCAGTTCGGGCACGGCGACCACCCTACTGCGACTACTCTGGGGCCATGTCGACCGAGGAGCCCATGACCACCGACCAGACAGCCCAGACGCCGGGCCGACCCGGAGGCGAGGCCGTGGTGTGGCGGGACGGAGCACTCATCCCGTATTCCCAGGCCACCACCCACGTCATGTCCCACATGTCGGCCCGTGGGTCTCAGGTGTTCGATGTGCTCATCGTGGGCGACACCGACGACGGACCCAGCGCGCTGGGGCTACGACCCCATGTCGCCCGGTTCGTGCGATCGGCCGAGCTGATGGGCATGGACCCTCCGGGCTCGGTCGGAGCCCTGGAACAGGCGGTGGCGGCCGCGGTCATGGCCAATGTCTCCGAACCCGACGCGCCGCTGGCCCCGGGACCGATGATCGTGAAGATGATCGCAGCCTGGGCCGACGAGGGGGTCGGGATCACCCCGGCCACCCTGACCCCGACGGTGTTCATCGTGGTCACCCCCTATGACAGTCCCACACCGTTCGGACATCTGGCCGAACCGGTCAAGGTCAAGACGGCCCCCATGCCCAAGATCCCGGCCTCGGTACTACCTCCGTCGATCAAGGTGGCCGCCGCCTACACCCCCGGCATCCGCCACCATCTGGCCGCCGAGAAGGAAGGCTTCGACCATGTCGTGTTCCGCACGGAGAGCGGCGATCTGGCCGAGTCGGTGACCTCCAGCCTGCTCGTGGTCTCGGGCGGGCGCATCCTGGCCCCGCCGGTCGACGTCGTGCTTGACGGCATCACCCGGAGGGTGGTGCTCGACGCCGCCCAATACATCGACGTTCCCAACGACATACGCCCGGTGGCCTGGGATGAGGTACTGGCGGCCGACGAGCTGCTGCTGACCTCCACGGTGAAGGCCGTCGTTCCCATCGGCCGGCTCGACGATCAGCGGTTCGATGCCCCCGGTCCGGTCAGCACAAAGCTGGCCGAGGTGCTGTCGGCCATCGAGACCGGTCGCCATGAGTTGAGCAGGCGGTGGATGACCCCGCTGGCCCCCCTGGTCTAACGCCCGGCTGGTTGGGCCGAACCGGTCGCCGGCGGACCGACCAGTTCCTGCAACCGGGTCACCGATCGGCGGGCCACCGTGTCAAGCGATCCTTGGAGCAGCCCGTTCCACAGGCCGCCACCATAGTGGAGTCGACACACGGCGATGCTCGACGCCCGACCGGAAGCCGGCTCCACCGTGACCTCCATGGTCCACGGGGAATGGTCCCGGCCGTCGATTTCCCGTCGATCGAAGCGGACCAGACCGTGGCCGCCGTTGTCGCCCGGCGCGTCCAGCGCGGTTCGGGCCATTCGAAGTCGCTTGGACCGGGCCAGTGGACCCAGCTGGGCCCGAAGTGTGATGAACCAGGTCGGCTCCGTGTCGAGCGTGTCGAGACCATCAGCGTGATCGCCGATCGGTTCGACCCGATGCACGAGTTCGATCCAACGGGGGTAGGTGTGGAGGTCGCTGACAACAACGAACAGTTCGTCGGGGCTGGCAGCGGTTTCGGCTCGAAACGACGTATCCACACCCATAGTGTGCCCTTGCAAACCTTGCCCCGCGACGGCACTAACCTGGGTTTGTGACCACAGCGCCCTCACAACCTGGTGACCGGCGGGTCCAACCACGGTTGCTTGGGAAGGCGATGACGGTGCGAATCGATCACGATCTCGATCCGTTCACCCTCGGCGCCCGATCCGGTCTGCTGTGGGCCCGGCACGGTCGGATTCTGGCCGGCGTCGGTGAGTACGCCCGCATCCCTCTCGGTCGACCACAGGGCTTCGAGGCCGCCATTGCCACCCTGGCCGGGCTGAGGGGTCGCGACGAGGTCGGCCGGCCCGGATCCGGGCCTGTGGCCTTCGCCGCCCTACCTTTCGACCCCGACGCCCCCGGTGAACTCATCGTGCCCCGTCTCGTGGTTGGAGCCGGTACCTCGGGCCATCGTTGGATCACCGAGATCGTCGAGATGCCCGACGACGGTAGGGAACCGGTGAGCACACCGACCGATCAGTTGGTGGCACAGGCCACGGTGGTAGGCGCCCATCGCCGGTCCGGCCCCCAGCCCACCCGGCTCGTCCTGGAGTCCACGCTCCCCCCTGAATACTGGCGGGACGAGATCGTGGGCCACGCTCGCCACGCCATCCGGGACGGTCGTCTCGACAAGGCGGTGCTTGCCCGGGAACTCACGGTGTCGGCCGACACCGCCTTCGACCCGGCCGTGATCATGGCTCGGCTGGCCCGCACCTTCCCCCAGGCCAACCTCTTCCTGATCGACGGGTTCTTCGCCGCCTCGCCCGAGACGCTGGTCGCCCGGCTGGACGACATGGTCCGGGCCCATCCACTGGCCGGCACCCTGCCCCGGTCGAACGACCCCGACCAGGACCGACGGCTGGCGGCCGAACTGGTGGCGTCGACCAAGAACCAGTGGGAGCATCGCATCGTCATCGACTGGCTGCTCGACAACCTGCTGCCGTTCTGCTCCTATGTCGATGCCGAGCCGGAACCGTCCATCGTGTCGCTGGCCAATGTCCACCATCTCGGTACCAAGGTCGAGGGCCGGCTGTCGTCGCCGCCGGCCTCGGTGCTGGAGCTGGTGGCCGCCCTTCATCCCACGCCGGCCGTCGGCGGCGATCCCCAGAAGGATGCCCTGTCCCTGATAGCCGAACTGGAGCAGGCCGACCGGGGACGCTACGCCGGTCCCACCGGCTGGGTTGACGCCCACGGCAACGGCGAATTCGCAGTCAGCGTGCGCTCGGCCCAGTTCGAGGCGGCGGATCGGGTGCGACTGTTCGCCGGCGTCGGCGTGGTCGCCGACAGCGACTTGGAGGCGGAGTTGGAGGAGACCAGGGCCAAATTCCAGGCCATTCTCGGCGCCGTGATCCGACCCTGATCCCGGCTCAGTAGTGGTACGGGAAGCCGGACCAGTCGGGCGTTCGCTTCTCCAGGAACGCGTCGCGGCCCTCCCGGGCCTCGTCGGTGCCGTAGGCCAGGCGAGTGGCCTCGCCGGCGAAGACCTGCTGGCCGACCAGACCGTCGTCCACGAGATTGAAGGCGAACTTGGCCATGCGCTGAGCCGTTGGACTCTTGCCGCAGATCTCCCGGGCCCACTGCAGGGCCTCGGTCTCCAGGTGCTCGTGATCGACCACGGCGTTGACCGCACCCTGGCGGTGGGCCTCCTCGGCGGTGTAGGTCCGGCCAAGGAAGAAGATCTCCCGGGCGAACTTCTGGCCTACCTGGCGGGCCAGGTAGGCCGAGCCGAAGCCGCCGTCGAAGCTGGCCACATCGGTGTCGGTCTGCTTGAACCTTGCGTGCTGGCGACTGGCCAGGGTGAGATCCGACACCACATGCAGGCTGTGACCACCGCCGGCGGCCCAGCCCGGGACCACACAGATCACGACCTTGGGCATCATTCGGATGAGGCGCTGGCACTCCAGGATGTGGAGTCGCCCGGCCCGGGCCGGGTCGATGGTGTCGGCAGTCTCCCCCTCGGCGTACTTGTAGCCGTCCTTGCCTCGAATGCGCTGGTCGCCTCCTGAGCAGAAGGCCCAGCCCCCGTCCCTGGGGGACGGGCCGTTGCCGGTGAGCAGCACGGCCCCCACGTCGGGTGACATCCGAGCGTGATCGAGAGCCCGGTACAGCTCGTCCACGGTGTGGGGCCGGAAGGCGTTGCGAACCTCGGGCCGATCGAAGGCGATACGGACCGCGCCGACGTTGCCGGCTCGGTGGTAGGTGATGTCGGTGAAGTCGAACCCCTCGACCTCGTGCCATTGGTGGGGATCGAAGATCTCCGAGACCGGAGATGGAGCAGCCTGGGACGGAGGATCCTGGGATGTCATAGCAGGCAGGCTACTTGCCTGTCGGCCCCAGCATGCGAGCAGGCCGCTTAGTGTCGGTCCTCGGCCAGGGCTCGGGCCACGGCGCTGTTCACGTCCCGATGGAGCCGGACATTGGCCGCTCGATCGGTGGTGGCCACCAGTACCCGGACCCCGACATCGGCCGGGGTGGGATCGCCCGGGCTCCACGACACCGCCGGGATTCCGTGGGCCTGGCACAGTGTTACCAGATCGGTTCCGTGGGGGGTGCCGAACAGCTTCTCGTAGACGGCCGAATCGAGCAGGGACACCTGAGGGAGGAAGGAGAAGATTCCGCCACCGTCGTTGTCGATGACGACGATGCGCAGATCGATGCGGCGCTTGGCCAATCCGACCAGGGCGGCCGAATCGTGGAGGAAGGCCACGTCGCCGATGAGAAGTGTGGTCGGTGCCCCGGTCAGAGCCACACCGATTGCGGTCGACGTCACTCCGTCGATGCCGTTCGCCCCCCGATTGGCGTAGACATGGATGCTGCGGCGGTTGGGGGCGAACCATTCGACGTCCCTGACCGGCATGGACGAGGCCACCACCAGAGCCCCGCCGGATGGGATCGATTCGACGACATGGCGGGCGATCCCGATTTCGGTATCGGCTCCGGCGGTCTCGTTCACCGCCTGCTTGGCCAGCCCGTCGGCCCGGCGCCAGGCCAGGGCCTCGTTGGCCGGCTGGTAGTCGGATGGGATCTGGTTCAGCAGGCCCCGGGCCAGTCCCGGTTCCGGCACCAGCAGTGCCGCCACCCGCTCCGGATCAAGCCATCGCCCGGGGGGAGCGGCCACGATGATGTCGGCATCGAGTCCACTCAGCCACTGGCCGACCGATTTCCCGGCCAGAGGCTCACCGAAGCGGAGCACGGCGTCGATGCGACGCTCGCACACGAACGCCTCGACCCGGACGAGGGATTCGGCGTGGACGACGGCCTGGCTCTCGGCCCGACATCCGGAGCGGTGGTCGGCCAGCACCGGCCAGCCCAGTTTCCGGGCCAGGGCCAGCACCGCAGTGGGATCGGAGGTTCCGGCCCCGGCCACGATCACCCCGTCCAGGCCCCGGAGGCGATGCCACACATCGGGGGCGACAGCCGATCCCGGACCGTCCCCACCGTCCCGGCCACCGTCGGTCCCGGCCAGGGCCGCGGTGTGCCAGGGAGCACCGACCGGTCGGCCTCGGGGCAGCTCGCCCGGTTCGCCGACCAGGGGATCGCGAAAGCTCAGATTGGCGTGCACCGGGCCCGGGCGGCCTGAGAATCCCCGGGCCTCGGCCACCAGCCGGGAGGCCATGGAACGCCACGAATCCTGCGTCTCGTCGGTCGGCACCCCCGGCTGCCAGAAGAGCCGTACGGTCGCCCCGTACAGCTTGGTCTGATCGATGGTCTGGGGCGCACCGACCCCCCACAACTCGGGTGGACGATCGGTGGTGCAGACGATCAGCGGCACGGCCGAGGCCTCGGCCTCGATGACGGCGGCGTGAAAGTGAGCCGAGGCCGTGCCGCTGGTGGCGGCCACCACCGCCGGGGTGCGCTCGGCCCGGGCGTGCCCCAACGCGGCAAAGGAGGCCGAACGTTCGTCGTGGAAGACATGGACCCGCAGGCGCTCGTGGCCGGCCAGGGCCAGCGCAAGGGGAGTCGATCGCGAGCCCGGAGCCAGAAACGCATCGGTGACGCCGGCTCGCACCCACTCGTCGACAATGGTGGCGCAGAAGGTGGCTGCAGGGGTCACCTCCATGGATGTCTGGGTGGTGAATCCACTGGTGGTGGCGGGACGCGAATCCGGCGGCGAGGGCTGCGTTGTCATGGCAAGCCAAAGGTAGCCAAGATGACGTGGTGACACTCAACTATCGGTGGCTTGGCCCAGCGGGGACCTCGTCCGACCACGATGGTCCGCCCCACGACGAGCGATGGGTCGAAGCCGGTACAGTCGTGTTGCTCCACGGATTCACCCAGAACCTGGGGTGCTGGGGCCGGTTCGGGCCGTCGCTGGCCGATCGACTGACCGATCGGTTTCCGGTGCTGGCCATCGACGCCCCCGGGCACGGCGGTTCGGGCTATGACACCGCCGACTTGTGGACCACCGCCGACCTCATCGTCGACACCGTGACCCATGCCGGGGGAGGGTCCCGTCCGGCGTCGATGATCTTGATCGGCTACTCCATGGGTGGTCGCACCGCCCTGCACCTTGCCCTGGCCGATCCGGAACGAGTGTCGGCTCTGGTGGTGATCGGGGCCACCGCCGGAATCGCCGGCAACGCCGAGCGCAGACGGCGCCGACGGGCCGATGAGACCCTGGCCCGACGATTCGAGAACGAGCCGCTGGACGAGATGCTTCGGTGGTGGCTCGACCGGCCCCTGTTCGCCGGGCTGCCGGCCGGTGTCGCCGGCCTGGAGCAACGGCGATCGAACCGGCCGGACGGTCTGGCGGCCAGCCTCCGCTCCTGCGGGACCGGAGCGCAGCACTCACTGTGGGACCGCCTCCACGAGCTCCCCATGCCGGTGCTGGTGCTCCACGGATCCGGCGATGCCAAGTTCGCCGCCATCGGCGCGGCAATGGCCGATGTCATCGGCTCCGGGGCCGAGTTGGTGTCGATCGAGGGGACCCACGCCGTCCACCTGGAGCAGCCCGAGTCCACGGCCGAAGCGGTCGTGGCATTCCTGAGCCGCCGCCTCGGTCGAGGGCGAGGATCGATCAGCGAACGATGACCGCCCCGGTGTGGCGCTCCAAGACGTCGGGATCGGGTGGCGGGGCCACCCCCGGACCGGTGGGAACCCGAAGTCGCAGTCCACGGTTGTCGCCTCCGCCTTCGGCTGCGTGGTCGGGGGAGGGGGCCACCGGTTCCAGGTCGGGCCACGGGTCGTGGCTCAACCAGCGCCGGGCCGGTGAGAGATCACCGATGATGGAACACTCGGGGCGAGCCGCCACCGCGGCCAGGGCGTGACGGCCCAGGCCCGATTCGATCATGCCCCCGGCGGCCACCGGCGTGCCCAGCCGTCGGCAGAGCTCCAGTACCGCCACGGCGGCTGCCAGTCCCCCCAATCGGGACGGCTTCACCGTGATGGCGGTGGCCGCCCCGCTGGAGATCAGATGGGCGATGGCGGCGGCATCGACCGCCGCCTCGTCGGCCATGACCACGGTGTCGAGCCCCCGTTCGGACAAGGCCTGGATCAGGTCGGAGGCCAGATCGGGCCGGTCGGCCGAATACGGTTGCTCCAGCACCGACACTCCGAGCTCGGCCAGTTCGAGCAGGCGGTCCCGGTCGGAGGGGCCGTAGACCCCGTTGCCGTCGATCTGCCATGCGATGTCATGATCGAACCGGGTGGTCGCCCGGGTGAGGGCCGACATGACCTCGACATCTGATCCGGGTTCGGTCTTGACCTTGATGCGGCGAAAGCCGGCCTGGGCCAGCAGCTCGGCCCGGGCCACCGCCTGCGGCGCCGGCATGAGACCAAGCGTGGCCCCAGCCGGAACGCTGGTGTGGCATGCCCCGATCCAGTCGGCCAGTGAGCGATCGGCCATGGTCAGCCGAAGATCGAGTACGGCCATCTCCAACGCGGCCAACGCCATGGGGTTGGCGCCCGATTCCGCCGATCGGGCATCGGGGTCGAGCTTGGCCTGATGCCACCTGGCGGTCAGTGCGGTCGTGAGGTCGCCGTGATCGGCACCCAGCCATCGGCTCAGCACCTCGAAGGCTCCGGCCGCCCACTCCGGGGTATAGGTCGGCTCGGGGAGGGCGGCGCACTCCCCCCAGCCCCAGACAGCCCCCGAGCGCAAGCCCACCACCGTCAGTTCCCGAACCGACGTCGTGCCATGGCCGGCCCGCATCGGTTCGACCAATGGCAGGGCGAGTCGCCGCAGCTCGATCCGGTCGACCGGGGGCACATCCCACTCGAGTGGTTCGGAGTCGGCTGGAGCCGGGGTCATAGGGGGGTTGCTCCAAGGAGGATCGAGAATCTCGGGAAACTTCGCGACCAAACGATCGCTCGGGCGTCAGTAACACTACACCCGGGCGACATGGGTGTAGGGCGACCAACACAGTCTGATGGTCTGGTGACAATCTGGGCGACTGAAAGGTAGTAACTACCTTTCAGGACACTAGACTGTCAGACTGATGGGGCCAGCCATTACTTCCCTCCAATGGCTGGCTCCATCTTTGTTTTTCCGGTCTTCAACCTGATGCGTCGTGGACCCGACCGAAGACCGGTTGAACAGCACGCTGCGAACAGGAGCACCACTCGATGACGACCGACGAGCCGCCCGTTGACAAACCCGATACCAGTTCGGCTCGCACCCTGCCGTCGCTCCTACTGGTCAACACCGGGGAGGGGAAGGGGAAGTCGACGGCGGCGTTCGGAACCGTACTTCGGGCCGTGGCCATGGGCTGGCCGGTTGCCGTCATCCAGTTCCTGAAGAGCGGGGGATGGCAGGTGGGGGAGGAGAAGATCTGCCGGGAGCTCGGCGTGGA
>JAHEJM010000101.1 GCA_024638815.1 Acidimicrobiales bacterium
TGGCGTCCGTCGCAAGGACGCAGTTCCGCTCGCTACCTGGTTGTAGCGGAGGAACGAGGACGCCGCGAGGGGCGTCAGACGCCGACGAATTAGTGACATGATCAGCCTGACGGGACACTAGCGACGGGCGGCTGCGGCCACCGGTTCGATTGCCGCCTGAAGCCTCTGTCGATGATCGTTCACCGTTTGATCGGGGAGTCTCAGGAGTTCTGCACTGTCTGCCGCGCCCGCCAGCCGTAGCTTGGCCGATACGTAGGTCTCCGCTGCTCCCCGGAGCTCGGCGACGCTCTGACCGAGATTCCTGAGGATGGTGTCAAGGTTCGTGTCTGTCGTTCCGGCGGCCATTACCGAGATCTGGCCCTCGAGGTCGACCATTCGGCGGCGAACTTCCATCCACGCCGACTGGGCCTGAGCAGGGTCCGTGGCCAGGAGTATCTCGATGCTACCCGAATCGTGAACCCAGCGACTGGCCCCGACGATCTCGCTGAGCTGGGTGCGAAGTTCAGAGCCGGCCGCCGCTTTGGCTGCAGACCTCCGACCGGCGGCGGACGTCACCCCGGCGATGAGGGCAACGACGACAACTGCCAGAACGCCGAGTAGGATCCAGTCCTCGGTGGAAAGCCCGTCGTCGCTTGTCTCACCGCCATCGGCGGGAGGTGCTTCGGTGGTGTCCGGCTGGGTCTCCGGTGGAGCAGTCTCGGCTGGTTGCTCGTTGGCCCCCTGATCTTGCCCGTTCTGATCCTCCCCCTCCTCGGAGCAGGCGACGAGCAAGCCGGTGAGCCCGAGAAGGATGGCGGCCAGAATCCAGAGATCTCTCGATCTGAACACCGAACGAGTTCGGCGGGCACGACGAGGATGTGTTGGACGGTGAACCATGACAGAGGTCCTTGTGAGCGAGTTCGATTGACTGCAGAGTGCCGAGGGTTGAATTGGGTTTCGGAGCCTGATTCATGAACCACGTCTCCGACCGGTGTGCTGAAGTGAACGCGAGACTCGAATGCGGTTGCCCGGAATCGGTGCGCCGGTCTGTTACTCCGATGTGGCCGCCTTGTCCGTGACGTCGCCGTCCTCCTCAGCCGATGTGACGTCGATGTCCTCGTCCGCCGATTCCGAATCGATCTCAATCAGCTGGTCGACGAGTCGGGTCATCTCAGCCAGGTGGTCGACGTCGTCACCGTTGGTCGAATTGGCGTAGTAGTGCTGCCCGAGTTCGGTGAGCAGCTTCTTCCTGTCGGATCGATGAGTTTGGACCCGGCTACGAGCTGCATCGTTGATCCGTTGGGCATCGTCTCTGATGGTCTTGCGTCTCCAGAACGCGATTCCGCCAACGGCTGCAATAATGGCCATCAACAATGGCATGTTTGATCCTCCGTTCGGTTCTCACCGAAGGATGGTCGACCGGGACCTGAGGCGTCATCACCCTAAAAGGGTGGGGGCATCTCCGTTCGGTCGACGGTGCCCGCCAGCCCGTGGCGGAGCGCATAGTGGGCCGCCGCCGTGCGATTCTCGACGCCCAGTTTGGCCAGTATGTTGCTCACGTGGACGCGAACCGTCCCCGGGCTCAGCGAGAGATCTGCGGCGATCTGCTTGTTCGTCCGGCCCTCGCTCAGGCTTCCCAACACGTCGAGTTCGCGGGGGGTGAGCTCAGGCTCCGTAGGACCGGTCACTGCCAAATGAGCCAGAGCTTCGCCGCTCAAGGTTGCCTGACCCCGGGCGGCCGAGCGAACCGCCTCGGCCAGCTCCGCACTTGCAATCGACTTGAGCAGGTATCCGGTCGCTCCGGCTGACACGGCATCTCTGACCATCCCCTCGTCCACATAGCTGGTCAAGACGACGACTCGAGTCGAGGGGTTCCGGGAGAGTATCTGTCGAGTGGCTTCGATGCCGGACATTTCGGGCATCGACACGTCCATCAGCACGACATCGGGCTGAAGGTCGGCGCACAGGGCGATTGCCGCCCGGCCGCCATCAGCCGTGGCGACGACCTCGATGTCGGGTTGCAAGGCCAGGAGGTTCGAAACTCCGTCGGTGATGACGGCGTGGTCATCCACCACCATCACCCTGATCGTGGGATTCAATCGACAACCTCCAAGCTCGGTACGTCGGTCGGCTCCACTGGCCGGTCCCTACGATGACGGGGCCACGTCACCGAAACCCTCGTGCCGGCACCGGGACGGCTGGTGAGATCCAGAGCGGCCCCGATTTCGGCTGCCCTTTGTCGCAGGTTTCGCAGCCCGTGGCCGGTTCCAGTGCCGGAGGGATCGAATCCGATCCCGTCATCCGCAACCCGGATCGTGACGCCATCCACATCGACATCGATGGTGACGCCGACCTTCGTGGCATCCGAATGCCGGAGCGCATTGCCCAACGACTCCTGCACGATACGGTACAGGGCCAACTTCGGCGCGGTCGGAACGCCCGGCTCGTCGTGCACGATGACCAGATCGACCGGTCGTTGATAGATCTCTGCCACAGAGACACAGAGTTGGGTCACAAGGTCGGGGAAGCTCTGCTTGGTCAGTACGTCGGGCTGCAAATCGAAGAGCAATGTCCGCATTTCCGCCAGTGTGGACAGCACCAGCATTCTGATCTTCGCTGCGCCTCGAGCGGCCTCCGCATCGCCTCGGGCGGCAAGGGAAACGGCCTCGGCGTTGAAGGCAGCCGCATACAATCGTTGCGACAACGAGTCGTGAAGTTCCCGGGCGATCCTCTCCCGCTCGTGATCGACGGCCAGGCTCACACGGCTGGATTCCAGCCGCAGGCGCAGCAGGAGACCACCGAGGTACTGCGCCGTCAGGTCGACGAGGCGACCATATTCGTCGGGGAAGCGGCGACCGTGATCGTGGGCAACGGTCAGCCGGCCGACGACGAACTCGCCACTTTCGAGGGTTCGGTCGATCACCTCCCGCTCCTGGTCGGCTGCTGTGTCGGTGCCTCGTTTGTTCCACTCGACGCTCTTCACCGCCCCATCGCCGACCGAGCTCGACGGCTGCCATGTGAGCTCGGTGTCGGTGGCATCAACCATTGCTCCGAGCAAACCCAACGCGTCGCCGAGAACCTCGTCGAGGTTGTTGTCGGATGCGCCCACGCTGTTCAGCGACAGGAACATCTCCGAGAGCTCCGCCAGCCGCAAGGCACTCCTGTTCTGTTTGTCCAGCTGGTTCATGAGGTCGTCGTGGGCGGCGTGCAGCGCAGCGGTTCGATCGGCCACGACGGTTTCCAAGGTCGTCGCCTGGTCGATGAGCTTCCGCTCGGTCGTCATGATGGTGTTGGCCTGGTCGATGGCCAGGCCGGCAACAAAGGCGACCAACGAGAAGGGAGCGAGGTAGGTCGTGTCGACAACACCCCCGTCGACGAGCACGTCATAGCTTTGCAGAACCCAGAAGACCGCGAGGCCGATCATGAGCGGGTCGAGTCCGCCGTTCCAACCTGTCAGGCCGATCGCCACTGCTGAGCCGATATAGACGGTAATCGCAACCAGCAACCCGAGAAGAACCGGTTGGAGTGAGGACGGACCGGGGGTGTGAACAACGAACGTCTCGCCGAAGAGGCTGACATCCCGGAGTTCGGTGACCTCGTCCACGATCAGGGCGCCGGGGGTGAGGGCGTTCAAGGCAATGGCGATCAAGCCACCGCCGGTCAGAGCCAGCGGCACCCGGGGATACCACAGCTCGGTCCTCAGGCCGACGGTCCAGACGATGGCAACCAGCGCGGCGATTCCGAAGTACGAAAATGACCCGTGGAGGATCTCGGCGTACTCCTCGGGGTTGGTCGACGAGTGCAGACGAAGGGTTGCCAGTATCTGACCGGCGGCTGCCAACGAGAGAAGGCCGACGAGCAGTTCGATCGACACCATACGTCCGCGCCGGAAGGCAATGGTCAGGAAGAACAGTCCGATCCCAACGCTCAGCCCTATCATCGTCCCGTATGTCGCAGTGCCCGCAGCCATTCCGAAACAAGGTACCGGCTGAATTCGACCCTGGCCAGGTCAAAGCCTTTGACCGGGGACAAGGTTGTTCTTACGTAAGATGTCGTAGTGCGCCTCCGACCCTTGTGGGGCCAGTTGTGGCGGCATACCGGATCCGCAGCCGCAGGGCCGGCGCGACAATGACCCCATGGCTTCAACAGCAGTGGTCACGTACCTTGTCGAACCAGGGTGGGATGACGAACCGATCACCGCTCTCAATGCCATCGAGGCGTCGCTCGAGCGAGGAGACACAGGCTGTGCTTTGGTACTGCTCCGCTCCATCCAGCGTCGCCTTCGGGGATGTGATACCCGGCTCACGGCTGAACGCCATCGCCTCACCGAACGTGAAGTGGCGGTGCTGGCCCTCCTGCCCGACGCCACAATGAGCCGCAAGGACATCGCCCGGGCCATGGGAATCACCGGCAACACCCTCAAGACCCATCTCCGCTCGCTCTATCAGAAGCTTGGTGCCCACTCGCGGGCAGAGGCCATCGAGCTGGCAGGATTGAGTCGGGCCCGTCGGTAATCAACCGGTCAGCGCCCGGTCACGCTCCGCCACTTTCGAAGCTCGTGCCGTCCTGCAGCATCCGTCTTGGGGTGTTGCCCCCCATTGATCGGTTCGGCACTGCCATCGCCGAGACCGCACGACGGCGTCATAGAGTCCGGCCCGACGTTGGCACCACCACCCCGACACCGGTCGCGGCATGGGTCGACCGACTGCGGCGGCAGTGTCGCTGCACGACCCGACCCGAATTCGGCCTCCTGTGTCGGATCTCGGATGCGGGGCTGCATCCACCCGGTTGTATCCGGGTACGTATCCCGACAAGATGGGGGGCATGAAGCGTCGAGTCCCTATTAGTCAGATCCTGACGACCGAGGTGGTGACCGTCGATCGCAACCAGCCGCTATCCGAGGTCTACCACATGCTCAGGTCGGCGCCGTTCCACCACGTTCCGGTGATGGAGCGCGACCGGCCGGTGGGCATGGTCTCGTCGGTCGACGTGCTCAAACTGGCCTACGACACCGAGGGATTCGACGACAAGGCCATGACCGCCATGCTCGACTATCAGTTCAGCATCGAAGACGCCATGACGCCCGAGCTTCGCAGCCTGCCCCCGAACGCATCGGTTCAGGAGGCGGCCGAGATGCTCGCCGATGGCAAGGCCCATTCGGTGCTGGTCATCGACGACGACGGCAAGCTGCACGGCATCGTCACCACCACCGATCTTGTGCGCTTTCTGCGCGATCTCTAGGCAATCACAGGCCCGCCGCCCTTGTCGCCGGGCGGGTCCCACAGCGGCCGCCCGGATCACGCTCCTCGGATCGGCAACGTGGGTCGACAAGAACCTGGGAGGCAGCGTCAAGAACAACAACCAGCAGCATCTGCGAGAGGGTGCATACGGTGTTCTACCATCGACAGTGGCGGTGGTCTGCAAGCATCCCGGCGGGAAAACTTTCAGGAGTGAGCTGTGAGGATCTTGCTGGTTGAGCCATGGGAGACCGGGTCCCACCTGGCTTGGGCCACCGGATACCGGAAAACAAGCCGACACGACGTCCACATTGTCGGTCTACCGGGTGAGCTGTGGCGTTGGCGGCTACGGGGCGGCGCCCTGCCGCTGGCCGAGAAGATCACGGCCTGGGTCGACACCCACGGCCAGCCCGACCTGCTTCTGGTGTCGGGACTGGTCGATGTGGCCGAGCTGCTGGGTCTGGCCCGCCGCAACCTCTCTCCCGACGTCGCCGTGGTCATCTACCAGCACGAGAGCCAGCTCGTCTATCCCGTGGCCGACGGCAACTACGACAACGGCGCCGCACTCCGCAACTGGATGTCGTGGTGCGCCGCCGATCTGGTGCTGTTCAACAGCTACTACCACCTGCGGGCCGTGGCCGACGCCCTTCCCGAGTTCGTGACCAACCTGCCGGATGCAACCCATGTCCCCATGCTCGACCACGTCGTGGGTAGGTTCGAGGTGTTCCCGGTCGGCGTCGACCTGTCCCATGTTCCCGAATTCGAGCCGTTCCCGGTCGACGCTGCGGAGGAGCCGGAGCTGCCCCGGGCCTATCCACCGGAACCGCCGCCACTTCCAGGGTCGGTGGGTATCTCCATCCAGGATGTAACCGAGACCGAGGACGGCCACGGCGCCCGGAACGGAACTGCGGTCAACGGCACGGTACGCACCAGGTTGCGCAACCGCCGCCGCCACGGCGAGCGAAACGGCCTCGGTAACGGTGCGGTCTCGTCCAGCAGCCTGATTCGGCGCAAGAAGCAAGGTGAACCCGACCGGTTCGTCAGCTCGGCCCTGTCGGCGGCCCGACGATCGGGACCGCCGGTCATCCTGTGGCCCCACCGCTGGGAGCGGGACAAGGACCCGGCCGCCTTCATCGCCGCCCTGGACAAGGTGGTGGCCGCCGGCCTGGAGTTTCGACTGGTGCTGGCGGGCCAGGATCCGCCGTCGGGCGCGGCCACGGCCAAGGCCGAGCGGGAGGAGGCCGAGAAGCGGTTCGGTTCCTGGATCCTCGTGTCGGGCGAACTCGACCGTCGAGAGTATCTGGAGGCATTGGGTCGCTGCGACTTGGTGGTCAGTTGCGCTCGCCACGAGTTCTTCGGTGTGGCCGTCGTCGAGGCCGTGGCCAGTGGCTGCGTGCCGGTCCTGCCCAACGCCTTGAGTTATCCCGAGCTCATCCGCCCACCCTGGCATTCCGCCGTGTTGTACGACCCGGGTAACTTCGGTACCACCCTGGTCGACGCCGTGGCCCGGATCGAGGAGCTGCGATCGGCGACGGCCGGACTGGCCCAGAGCATGCGCCGATTCGACTGGTCGACGATGGCCGCCGTCTACGACAACCGGCTGGAGGCGGTGGTAGCCCGACTGGCCGGAACCTCCACCGGATCCCGGTCCGCCATCCCGGCCTAGGTGCCGGTCACCCCCGCCTATCGGCTCGGCTAGGTACTCCCGGCGCCGGCGTCGAGCCGGCGAACGGCCCGCCACGGTCGATCGAAATCCAGGTACTTGGTGCGAACAAGGTGGATGACGTCGGCGCCGGGCAGCCCACCGGGCAGCGCCCCGTTGTGGAGACGGATGGACTGGTAGTGGCGGGGCGACAGCTCAATCGAATCGAGGTGGCGTTGGTCGTGGCCCCAGCCGTCCTTGGCCCCGTCGTCGACGAACAGCACCAGATTTCCCCAGCCGGTATCGGGCCAGTGCACGTTGTAGTACACCACCAAGCCGGCATTCGAGGGCATGTCATCGATCAGGGCGTCCTCCAGCCGAAGGATCGGGGAGTGATCGATGCCGGACCGGGCCTGGCCGAAAAACCCGACGGTGGTCAGCTCTGCCGTAATCGACAGCAACTCGGGGTGGGGGAGCACGATCCGGTGCTCGCCCTCGTCGTCGGTGAACAGGTCCCGGCGGGACTGGCCGGCCCGATCGGCGCCGATCTGTTCGATGTGGCGCCGGAGCCGAACCAGCATGCGGTTCATCACCGCCAGGTCGCGTCGGCCGTGATCGACATGGGCGAAGTCCCGCCCAGGGGTCGGCTCGAAAGCCGCCAGTTCGATCATCGATCCGGCCCGTCGACCAGGGCGGCCAGCAACGGTTCGATCGAGGGAAGATCGGCGACGCCCCAGGCCAGCTCCTCGATCCGGGTCACCCGGCTGTCGGACAGCAACGTCGAGGCCAGCCATCGATACTTGGCCGTCACCTCGTGGTCGGACAGCGGATCGTCGAGCTCGCCCCGGAAGGTGGTTTCCGGGCTGCGGACCACCCGACCGTCGGTCAGTGTCAGGGTCACCCGTGACAGGAATCGCTTGGGGAAGGCCGCAGTCAGATCAGGAGCCTCCACCAGCTCCACCGCCGTTGCCAGACGCCGGGTCTCAGGGTCGTGGAGGCTGTGCTCCAGGAGTTCATCGGGTCCGAGCCCGTACCAGGTGTCGGTCCGGCCCGACGACGAGAGCCCCTTGACCAGCGCCGCCGCCACCGGGAACGGGATGGAGTACTGAGCCTGCTCGGTGGTGGCGGGTTCGGGATGGTCGAGGTGGGCGCCCTTTTCGAAGATCTCGACCCGGATTCGGGCGATGTCCGACGTGGCCAGTCGATGCGTCCGGCTCAGCGCCAGGGCGGCCTCGATCGGGGGCTGGGCCCACCAGCAGGAACCATGGGCCTTGAATCCCTGCTCCATCACATACCACTGCCGGCCCAGGCTCTCCCACCAACCCTCAACCTCGGGGGACTCGATGGTGACCGCCGGTGCCCCGGTGAACCCACTCTCGGCCAGCAGCCCGGCCGACACGCCGGCCATGGCCCCCCAGCCCGAGCCGTCCTTCACCATGGTCGGATGATCGATGCAGCGCATCATCTGGCTCCGGGGTCCGTGATACTCGGCCACACCCAGGGCTTCGCGGGTCCGGGCCCGATCGAGGCCCACGATGCGGGCGAACAGGCCGGCCGAACTGACCGCACCCCAGGCTCCCGAGGTGTGATAGTCGGCCACGGTTCCGTGCAGGGCTTCACCGGCACGGCACGCCAGGTCGTAGCCGACGGCCATGGTGGCGAGGAACTCGGCTCCCGACGGCAGGTCATGGCCCCGGGAGTGCTGCAGCTCGTGGACGGCGGCCACGGCGGCCAGGATGTGGACCCCGGCATGGCCCAACGACTCACGATGGGAGTCGTGGATGTCGAAGCTGTCGATGGTCATACCGGTGGCCAAAGCCGCCCCCGGGGCGCTGACCCGACGGCCGTCGAGCAGGACGGTGGCCTGATCGCCGCCGTAGACGGTGGCGGCGTGATCCCTGATGATCTGCGACAGCGCGGTGTGCCGGCCGGCGACCAGCGACCCGCACAGATCGACCAGACATCGAGTGGTCTGGTGACGAACCTCCGGCGTCAGATCATCGATCGAGGTGTCGTGAAGGAACGAGATCGGATCGGTCATGGCAGGTCCCCAATCATCGCGGTCGCCGCACAGAATCGTAGTTCTCGACCCCGGGCTCGGCCAGCTTTCGTCACGCCGGCCCGTACCGTCCTCGATTTCGCATCGTGGCGGCGTAGGTTCAGTTCGGATCGGTGAACGTGGCCTCGAGCACCCTTCGCATCACTGAGGTCTCAACCGTTCGGCCGGCCCACAGGCGGATGTTCTCCGCTGCCTGGTTGACCAACATGCCTGTGCCGTCGAGTGTCGTCGCCCCGGCCCGCGCCGCCTCGGTGAGAAATCGGGTACGGGGCGGATTGACCACGACATCGGCTGCGATCGTGTCGGCCCCGATCGATGTCCAGTCGACGGGTACCACGTCGTCAACGTCGGGAAACATGCCGACCGGGGTGGCTTGAACGACAACGTCGGTGCCGGGCGGGAGAACCAGGGAACCCGAGTCCGGGCTCCAGTCGACTACGGTGCCGCAGTCGGCCCGGACGTCGTTGATCAGGCGGGCCAGCCCGCCGGCCGTCGTGTGGTTGCGGGAGGCCACGGCCACGGTGGAGGCTCCGGCCAAGGCCAGCTCGGCGGCAATGGCGTGGGCGGCCCCGCCGCTACCGATGAGGGTGACCCGTAGGCCGTCGACCGGTGTCAGTTCGAGCAGCGAGTCGAGGAATCCCCTGCCATCGGTGTTGTAGCCGATCAGGCGACCGTCGTCGGTGCGGACGATGCAGTTGACGGCCTGACAGATCTCAGCCGAGGGGGCAAGGGAGTCGAGGTGGGCGGTGACGGTCTGCTTGTGGGGGATGGAGCAGTTGAATCCCCGCCAGTTCATGGCCACCGCCCCGGCCACGGCCGCGCTCAGCTCCGCCGGTGGTACCTCGCAGTTCACGTACCGCCACCCCATGGCTTCATGAGCGAAGGCGGCGTCCATCATGGCCACGGTCGGATTGCCGTCGGCCCCGGTGCTGAACGAGCCGACGATCTCGTCGAGGAATCCCACATCGGGAGATTAGTTGCCGATCCGCTGCCGGGCGAGTCGACGACGACGGGTTTGACCGCTTCCATCACGCCCAGGCTTTCGCCGGCGTCACCTTCGCACCGGAGCCTCCGCCATCGGGGGCCCCTGCCTCGTGTCCTTCGGACCGGAAGCGCCATGCGGCGACTCCGAGCGAGCGCCATATCGGGCCCTGGCTGCCCGAACCGGTCGACGTCGACCCTCTCCACGGTGGCGGTGTTGTCGACCCGGAGTCGGCGTCGCTGCTGGCCGAATCGCTGTCGCTGGGGTTCATGGCCGTGCTGGAACGGCTGGGCCCGGTGGAGCGGGTGGTGTTCCTGCTGCATGACGTGTTCGACCTGCCGTTCACCGAGATCGCCGGAATCGTCGACCGTACTCCGGCCGCCACCCGTCAGATCGGAGTGCGGGCCCGCCGACGTGTTCGCGCCGAGCGGCCAGGGCTCCCATCGTCGGGCCCCATCGGGTGGGCCGGTACCTCATCGGATTGGCCAAGAGGTTCCAGCCCGGGGGCGTGGACGAAGGCGTTGAGCAACGGTTCGCCGCGATTCGGGTCAACGGCCAGCCGGCGTTGGTCATCTCGGTGGACGGTGAACTCGACACCGTCATCACCGTCACCTGGGTCGACGATGTGGTCACGTCCATTCAGATGGTGCGCAATCGGGACAAACTGGCCGCTGTTGTGCTGCCTGCGCAGTCCGCCGATCAGAGCTGAAAGCCGATGTGCTGGTAAAAAGGTCCATCGGGTGGTGAAATGGAACCATGATCGACGAGAGAACCGGGCTGGAAATCATCGATGAGGCCGAGTGCCGGGAGCTCCTGGCCTCAAAGGAAATCGGCCGTATCGCCGTGGCCATTGCCAACAAGCCCGACGTCTACCCCGTCAACTACAAGACCACCGACAACCGAATCGTGATCCACACCATTCCCGGCACCAAGTTGGCGGCTGCGGTGTTGGGTACCGCCGTGGCCTTCGAGGTCGACAACTTGGACGAGGTATCGAAAACCGGATGGAGCGTGGTGGTACGCGGTCATGCCTCAGAGGTGGAGGGCACCGAAGCCATCATGGAGGCCGAGGCACTGGGCATCCATCCGTGGTCCGACAACCCCAAATACCGGTACCTCCAGATCGAGATCGACGAGATCACGGGCCGTCGCCTGGCCTGACCGCCCGATTCCTCTCGGCCCGTTCAGCGGGTGGAAGCCGCCGCTCCGATCCGGACTCCCGTCACCATGACCTACGTCTTCTTTCACGCCCATCCCGATGACGAGGCCATCTTCACCGGCGGCACCATCGCCCGGTTGGCCGAGCGTGGCGTTCCCGTGACCGTGGTCCTGGCCACCGGAGGCGAAGGCGGGATCGAACCCGCCGGCGGCAGTGGCTCCCCGATCGGTGCACTCTCCTCACTTCGCCGGCAGGAGTCGGAGTTGGCGGCCAAGGTGCTTGGCGTGGATCATCTCGCCTTTCTCGGCTATCGCGATTCCGGTCTCGGCTCGGAACTGCCGGCCGATGCGTTCGCCCTGGCCCCGGTGGAGGAGGCGGCCGCCCGCCTGGCCCGGGTCCTGGCCGAGGTCGAGGCCACGGCCATGATCTACTACGACGAGGGCGGGATCTACGGTCACGCCGACCATCTGGCCGTCCATCGGGTCGGGCAGCGGGCCGCTGCGCTGGCCGGCCTGGACACCGTGTACGAGGCCACCGTCGATCGGGAGCACCTTCACTTCGTGGCCACCCACCTCGTCGGCCACGCCGTGGCCGCCCTCCACCAGGAGGCCGGCTACCCGTCGGGCGGACTCCACGAACCGCCCCCGACCGGGGTGCCCACCGTCGAGGTCACGACCACCATCGATGTCACCGGGGTCATCGAACAGAAGCGCTCGGCCATGGCCGCCCACGCCAGCCAGATCCCAACCGACTCCGAGGTGTTGACGATGGACGCCGACACCTTCACCGCCGTCTACGGCCTGGAGTGGTTCATCCGGACCGGTCCGGCAACCGGTCTCGACACGCTGGCCATGGAGGCCCGCTGAGCCCATGATGAACCAACGACGCCGGCCCACCAAGGCGGTTCCCTCATGGTGACCGACGTGCCCGGTGTGCTGGTCGGACACTGGACCGACGAGCGGGCCCGTACCGGCTGCACGGTGGTGGTGCTGCCGGAGGGAACCGTGGCCTCGGGCGAGGTGCGAGGCGGTGCTCCGGCAACCCGGGAGTTCGCCCTGCTCGACCCGACCCGGACGGTGGACCGAGTCGACGCCGTGGTCCTCACCGGGGGGTCGGCCTTCGGACTGGCCACCGCTCACGGGGTGGTGGAGGGACTGGCCGCCGCCGGCCGGGGGTACGAGACCATTCACGGTCGAGTCCCGATTGTGGTGGCCATGGCCCTCTACGATCTGGGCGTCGGTGACGGCACGGTCCGACCCGGTGCTGAACACGGACGCCTGGCCTTCGACCGTGCGGTCGACGGTGCGGTCGACGCCACTGTCGGCGGCACCACCGAGGGCGGGGACGGGCCTTCGATGCCAGTGGGAGCGGTGGGTGCCGGTACGGGGGCCACCGTCGACAAGTGGTCGGGACTACCCCGGCCGTCAGGCCTGGGCGGCGCCACCCTGCGGGCGGGGACCGCGCCCGGGGCGGAGTCGGGGCCCAGGGCGGAGCCGGAGGTGGAACTGGTGGTCAGCGCCCTCGTGGCGGTGAACGCCTTGGGCCGTATCGACGACGGCACGGCGGATCACGACATCGGCCCGCCGGTTCGGCCGGCGCTGGGACCCCCGGATTCGCACGGGGAACTGACCAACACCACCATCGGGGTGATCGTGACCAACGCCAGGGTGGACAAGACCGGGTGTCAGTGGCTGGCCCGCAGCGGCCACGACGGTCTGGCCCGGGCCCTGTACCCGGCCCACATGCCGGTCGACGGTGATGCCCTGGTGGCGGCGGCCACCGGTCAGGTCAAGGCCGATCCCATGCATCTGCGGTTGCTGGCCCAGGCTGCGGTGACCCGGGCCGTGCGATCGCTGGCCCGGCTGGACACCCTAGGGTCGTAGTGTGTCATTGCGCGTCCTCGAGAGACGATTGGTTCCAAGGGTTGGGGGTCGGCTGGTTCGGATCTCGGGTCAGTCGTGGCATGGAGGGTGTGGTTGGCGAGGGTGTCCAGGCCTGACACAGGCCAAGGTTCATGCTGTTCCCGGGGGCTGGCCCCCGGCCAGGGTCTATTCGGTTTTCAAGGTTCAGGTGTGGAGCGGCGGTATTGCCGGGCGTTGCCCGGCAAACCCGAGTTTGCCTTCGGCAAACATCGCCGGGTCAGGCCACGGCCTGCGCGTGGTCGCGCTTCCACTTGTTGTCGGGATCGCAGAGGATCTGTCCGTTGGCGAGGCTGGTAGGCCCACCCTTTGAATGGGGGTGGATGTGGTCGACTTGTAACCAGTGGTAGGGCGAGTCACAGCCCCGGATTCTGCATCTGGCCCTGGCGGTGATCAGCAACGCTCGTTTCATCCAGTCGGGGAACCCCCGGGATTTGACCGAGATGTCGATGGGTCTGGATTCGGTGTCGAGCACGATCCGTTCGAACTCGGCCACCGCGGTGGCCACAAACGCAAGATCGGGGTGGATTGGTGTCCCATCAATCCGCTCGCACCGGTAATCGGGATCATCCCGATCGATCGCTACGGTCGGCGTGTCGGGATCGACGAACCGCTCCAGGAAGTTCTCCAGGATGCGCTGGCCGATGACCAGGTTCACCAGCGGGGTGGTGGTGGCCGACCCCGGTGCTTCAGCCCCACCGACAATCAGGCCAACGAGGGCCTGTCCCCGCCGCCGGTTGATGGTGTCGGCCTTGGCGTTGCCTTCGGATTGCTGGCGGAACAGGCGCTGCATCTCGTCCCCGAGTGCGGTGCCGACCGCCACTGCTGACAGCGGGTCGAGGTGGAACCGGCCGTCGATTGAGCCGTCGGTGTTGGTGTTCCAGGTGCAGGAGGTCTTCTTGACTTGTTCCGTCACCTCGTCAGTATCGGTGTGGTTGATCAACCAGACGGTGAGCCGGTTGGTGAACTCTACAAAGTCATGATCCCGGGCGGCCGTCACCAGTCCGTGTTGGGACGCGACGAGGGCGTCTCGCCGGTCGGCTCTGTCCAAGCTCTTCAACTCTCGCAGGTGCCGCAGGGTCAACACCCCGTCGGCCGCGGCCTGGGCGAAGACCGGGAACTGGTCGAGCCATTGCCCGGTGCGGGCGGTGGCGTGGATTTCCCGGGCCGGTGCCCCGGTTTCGGCGGCAACGACCTGCGACGCGGTTCGGAACCCGAGCCCGCGTAGCACGCCTGGTGCTTCGGAGGCGGTGTCGGCGGCAGCCAACACTGCAGCCCGTGTCGCGTCGATCCGGGCCGACAGTTTCTGTAGTTGACAGGCCCGGTCCAGCAGCTCGGCTACAGGGAGGCAGTCGAGGTTGGTTGCCACCATCGCATCGACAGCCGTGTGGATCAGCGTCAGATCGTCGCTGTGGCTCTGTGGTGGCAACCCGCCGTTGGTCATACCTCTATTATAGCAAACGTATGTTCGATACACAAGCTGTTTCGGCAACTCTTTGATGATGGATCTACCAGTTCACGCTCGGTGGAGTGTGGGCGTCTACCGGGCCGGAACCGTCGTCATGTGTAGGCGTGACTAGCCAAATAGCCAGCCGTCAAACCTGAACCCGAACCCCCGAACCCGACATGCAAAACCACCACAAACCATCAACGCCCAACCAGCCAACCCGGCCCAGCGCGATCCATCACCTACCGGATCTCCAACCTCTTGGAGCCAATCATCTAGAGTTCGGCGCGGACTGTCGCGTGTCAAGGCAACTCTTCGAGTTGCTTCGAGCTTGGCCTCCGGCCATCCGTCGCCGAAACTTGACTTGATCGTGAACATCCAAGCCACCAAGCGAAA
>JAHEJM010000102.1 GCA_024638815.1 Acidimicrobiales bacterium
CCTCATTGATGGTGTACCACTCCCCCTTGTAGTGATGTTCGTCCTCCCGCAACAGCAGATCGAAGGCATCGACGAACTCGGCCAGGCGCTCGATGCGCTGCCCGGGGGTGAGCGCGGGCTGTCCGAACGCGTGGGCGTCGAATCCGACCCCGCCGGCCCCGATGCCGATCGTGAGTCGGCCGCCGGAGATGTGATCGATGGTCATGGCATCCTTGGCCAGGATCAGAGGATGGCGGATGTTGGGACTCGACACCATGGTGCCGATGCGGATCCGTTCGGTGGCGGCGGCGACCCCGGTCAGCCAGGGGTAGATGGCATGCCACGGCTTTTCCTGGAACCGGCGCCAGGTCAGATGGTCGTAGACCCAGAGGTGGTCGTAGCCCAGTGCCTCCACCCGCCGGGCTGCCGCCACCGTCTCCGGCCATGGATCGGTGGGCACCATGACCACGCCCAGTCGAAGGCGGTCGTTTGCAGTGCTCATCTGTGTGCCCCAGTCCTGGCCGTCCGTCCGATGGGGTTGTGTTCGAGTCAACTTCATCGCTCGGATGCACGGTAGCCCGCCCAATCGCACCGCAGGTGCTTGATTGGGCGGATCGAGATGAGTGCCGACGACGTTGGCTCCGTCGGTCGAAGGTTGGGAGGCTGCGCCTCGGGACGTCGGCTCCGTCGGTCGAAGGTTGGGAGGCTGCGTCTCCGGCTACTGTCGTGGCATGAGGCACTGGTTGATCAAGAGCGAGCCCGACGCCTACTCGATCGACGACCTGCAGCGGGACGGACGGGAACCGTGGGACGGAATTCGCAACTACCAGGCCCGAAACTTCATGCGGGACGAGATGTCGGTGGGTGATCGGGTGTTGTTCTATCACTCCCAGGTCAAACCGCCGGCCGTGGTCGGGGTGGCCGAGGTGGCCGGCGATCCCTATCCCGACCCCACTGCCTTCGACCCCGACAGTCCGTACCACGACCCGAAGTCCGACCCCGACGATCCCCGATGGATCCTGGTCGACATGGCCTATGTCGGGCATCTCCAGCGGCCGGTCCCCCTGCCCGAGATCAAGGAGGATGCGAAGCTGGAGGGCATCATGGTGGCGAGGCGTTCCCGGCTGTCCATCCAGCCCGTCGACAAGAAGCACTACGATCGAATCATCAAGCTGGGAGGCGGAATCGTTCACCGCTGAGCGCCGAACGACCGCCTGTCCCATCAACCGTCCACACGACCAAGGAGGGTGGCAGTGGCCACCATCACCACACAATCAGGGGTACAGGCCGTCGGTGTCGACGGCTCCGAGGGCTCGCGGCATGCCCTGGCCTGGGCGATCGCCCACACCGATCGCTACGGCCCGGTACAACCGGTGGCGGCCTGGCACTATCCATGGTGGTCGATGACCCCCACCGTGGCCGGCGGACTGCTGCCTCCCGGGGAGAAGGATTTCAACGAGATCACGGCCCGCCTGATCGAGCACACCTTGGAGGGCTTGGACCGCGGCCGGGTGCTCGATCCGGTGATCGTCCACGGCTCGGCCGGCTCGGCGCTGGTCGATGCCAGTGCCGACGCCGCCCTCCTGGTGGTGGGCACCCGAGGCCATACAGGTTTGGCGTCCGGCCTGCTGGGCTCGGTCAGCTCGCACTGCGTGAATCACGCCAAGGTACCGGTCGCCGTGGTCCCCCACGATGTGCCGCTGACCGATGACCACCATGTCGTCGTGGTCGGTTATGACGGCACCAAGAATGCCGATCGGGCGGTGGCGTGGGCCGTGGCCAACACCCCGACGACGACCGAGATCAAGCTGGTCAACACCTGGGCCACCTCGTCGGCGGCCAACATCGACGCCAGTACCTATGCCGACCTGGCCACTCAGGCCACCGAGCGGGCCAGGACCGAGTCGGAACAGACGCTGGCCGAGGGAGTACGGCAGGCCAAGGCGGCGCCGGGTGGTGCCGAGCGCACGGTGACCCCGATCTCCGAGGGGAACGATCCCCGGATCGTGTTGCGGGATCTCTCGACCAAGGCCGACCTTCTGGTGCTCGGAGCCCGAGGCCATGCCGGGGTGGCCCACCTGCTTCTGGGCTCGGTCACCTCGTCGCTCGTCCACGACCCCTCCGCCGTCACCGTCGTGGTTCGCTGACCGGGCCCGGCCCCGATCCGACACCGAACCCGACGTAATCGCCAAGACGTGGCCGCTCCGCTCAAGGACCAGCTCAACCCGACGGTGGTTGCCGACCTGGCGCGGCGGTTTGCAGCCGAGTATCCACCGTTCGACGGCGACGGCTTCGAGACCGCCGTCGGCGACGACCTCGATGACCTCGAACTGAAGGACCGAGTCAATCTCATCGCCGATGAACTGGCCCGATGCCTGCCGGCCGACTACCCGCAGGCGCTGAAGATCGTGGTGGCAGTGGCCGGCGACGACACCGTCGATCCCTGGGCCGGCTGGCCCTTGTGCTCGTTCGTGGAGCGACATGGCCTCGATCACCCCGAGGCCTCCCTACAGGCCATGTCCACCCTGACCAAGCGATGGTCGTGCGAATTCGCCATCCGCCCCTATCTGACTCACCACACCGCGTTGACGCGCCGATACCTGCGGCAATGGGTGAACGACGACCACGAGGCGGTGCGACGCCTGTCCTCGGAGGGCACCCGACCCCTACTGCCATGGGGGCCACGGGTCCAGGTCCTCCTCGACGACGCCTCGATCGGTCTGGAGATGGTGAGCGCACTCCGCCATGATCCGTCGGAATCGGTGCGTCGATCGGTGGCCAACCATCTCAACGACGTGGCCAAGTTGGACCCCGAGTTGGTGCTCTCGGTCATCGGGGGATGGCTCGACGATGATGCGGGCGCCGGCCTACTCGATCGGGCCATGATCGCCCACGGCCTGCGAACCCTGGTCAAGAACGGTCACCCGGGGGCACTGGAGACGCTGGGCTACACCACCGATCCCCGGGTCGAGATCGAGGCCTTCACCTGCACCCCGTCCGCCGGTACCGGACCGGTGGCCATGGGTGAGTCGATCCTGTTGGAGGCTGCAGTGCGGTCCACGACCGATGTTCTGCAGAAGCTGGTGATCGACTTCGTCATCCATCACGTCACGGCATCGGGTGGCACCTCGCCGAAAGTCTTCAAGTGGACCACCCGGGATCTGGCACCCGGTGAGTTGTTGACGGTGCGCAAGCGCCGCCGAATCGAGCAGGCCAGTACTCGCACCTATCATGCCGGTCGGCATCGGGTCGAGCTGCAGATCGGGGGGCGGATCATGGCCGAATCCGGCTTCGACGTGATGATCGACGAGGTGGCGTGAGCGTGGTCGAGATCTCGAGTCCGGATCGAATCATGTTCCCCGCGCGCGGGCTGACCAAGGCCGATCTGGTCGGCTACTACCGGCGGGTGGCCGAGGCCATGCTGCCCATGATGGAGGGACGCCCTCTGACGCTGCACCGGTTTCCCCGGGGCGTGGGGGCCAAAGGCTTCATGCAGAAGAATGTGGCCGACCACTTCCCGGAGTCGATTCGGCGCTACGAGGTGCCGAAACAGGATGGAGGAACCACGGTCTACCCAATCGTGACCGAACCCGACGACATTCCGTGGCTGGCCAATCAGGGCACCATCACCTTTCACGTCTGGAGTTCCCGACTACCCGACATCGAGCACCCCGACTGGCTGATTCTCGATCTCGACCCGCCTGATGACAACGGTGGGGCGGTGGCCATGGTGCGAGACGTTGCCCAGGTAACGGGGCGGATCCTTGACCGGTTCGGCTTGGCTTCGGTGCCGGTGGTCACCGGTTCGAAGGGCTTCCATCTCTGGGCCGCCCTCGACCGCACCGAGCCCTACGACCGGGTGGCGCTGGCCAATCGGGCCCTGGCCGGTCTGGTGGCGGCTGCCGAGCCGGCGCTGGCAACCACCGAGTTCCTCAAGAAGGACCGTAAGGGCCGGGTGTTCGTCGACTGGCTCCGAGCCCGCCGCGGAGCCACGGTGGTGGTACCACTGTCGGTGCGGGCCAAATCGAGAGCGTCATTGGCCGTACCGGTTACCTGGGACGAGGTGGAGAGTGTCAAGCCCGACCAGTGGACAGTCAGCGACGTGGACGAGGTGATCGAGCGGTCGATGCCGCTCTCCGCCTTGACCCCGCAGTCGCTCCCGGTGGACCACATCGTGACTTCGGCCCGAGATGTCGGGGTGGACCTGGACACACCGTTCGACCGCTTCGGCCGCTCTCCATGATCGCCGGTGTGATGAGTTCTATGAGGTGGGCAGGTCGTCGACACCGGTGTGCACGACGTCCAGATTGTCGTTGACTTCCAGCTGCACGTCGTGGTCCTCGAGCCAGCGGCCCTGGGTGAGCAGATATCCAGCCCATATCGATGCCACGGTTGCCGCTGCGAAGACGAGCCAGCCAACGGTGAAGATGAGGAAAGTGACGGACATCACGAACCACCCTTGGCCAAATGGGGACGCTCGCCGGTGAGTACCAGAGTGCCCAAGGAATGGATGGCGGGGACCCAGAGGCCCACGAAGATGCCTTCTTCCCTGTAGTCCAGAAACCAAAGGGAGACCGAGAGTACGAACGACACGAACGCGGCCGCCAGGAACACGAACTTGATTCGATGGAAGGGAGTGAGGGATCGGACTTTGGGCAGAGATGGGCGGGTTGCAGTAGTCATGTTGCCTTTCCTTTGGACGAATTGTTCACATCGTCGCAAGCAAAGGTTTGCCCATCGACGACCTCGGCCAAACCCTCGGATCGTCAGAGTTGGCGGCCACGCAGTCACGGTGTCGCGTCGGCGGTCGACATGATGTTCGCCATGCCCGGATCAACCGGCGGGATGTCGGTCGTCGGGGTGAGAAGGTCGCCCAGTCGCTGACCGCGGATGGTCAGCGCCCGACACGTCCGGTTCTCGATTGCTCCCCACCACTGGCCGACGCAGTAGGCGGCGTCGTCGGCCAGTCGCATGGCCCACCAGCTCACGGGGTTGAGCGGGGGGCGCTTCCGCCACCAGTCGATCACGGGAACGGCGAACGCCGTCAGCACGATCCGACGCCATCGGGTTGACGGGACGGCAGCCACCAGCGCCGCCGGCAGCCACGATCGCCGGATGGCGCCGGCCAGAATTGGACCTGCGCCCAGGGTTCCACCGCCGGCCAACCGGGCCGCCAGTCGTTGCCGGTTGGGGATGGATGGGGGCAGCCGGCGAGCCAGCAGGGGGATCGACACCGCGGTCAGGCCCGCTCCGGCCACGACGCCGCGGGCCGAGGTGGAGACCAGGGCCCAGGCCGCCAGCGTCCACGGGCTGAGCTCCAGTGCGGTTACGGCGTCGGGATGGCGCACGGCGAGGGCGCCGTGACCACGGCCGTAGTCCAGACGTTGCCGGAGCCAGGCTCCGACGGTGGGCCGAGGTGGGTGGCCGATGACGGCCGCCGGTTGGTAGTACACGAAACCACCGTGGGCGATCAGGCGCCACACCAGGTCGACGTCCTCTCCCCGCGGCATCGATTCGTCGAAGCCGTCGATGGACTCCAGGGCCGATCGTCGCACCACCAACCCCGCCGTCGGCAGGTAGGGCACCCGGCTGCCGGATCGAACTGTTGCCGGCTCCGTCCCCATGTCGGCCGACGGCCGGATCGATTCGTAGCGGGCCACCAGGCCGCGGCGGGGGCCGGGTTCGGCCACCACCCGGGGGGCGACGGCGACGACGTCGCGCCACGGCCGGGCGTTGTCCCCTGCCGGCGTCGCCGTCGAGGTCTCGGTCGGCAGCAGGTCCAGCAGTGGCTCGAGCCAGGCCGAGACATCGCCGATGATCACGTCGGCGTCGAGGAACAACACCAAGGGAGCCCGACCGTGTCGCCACCCGGTGTTGCGGGCGGCGGCCGGTCCTCGCCGGTTGTGGTGCCGGATCACGGTGACCCCTGGCCGGGTCGTGACTCCCGGCCCGGCCTCGACTCCAGGACGGTGATTGATGGCCGGTTTCGAGCCGTCGTCGACCACGGTCACCGAGGCGAACCGCCGGCAGGGGAGCCGGTCCAGCAGCCGGGAAAGCTCGCCATGGTGGTTGTGGCAGGGGATGACGACATCGACACTCGAGGCTTGGGCCGGGGTTGTCGGCTCGGGGTGGAGAAAGCCTCGGTCGAGCAGCCAGCGGATGAAGTGGTGATCGCCTGGTGTTGCCCGGCCCTGCAACCGAGCCTCGAGAGCCGCCGCCTGGTCGGCGCGGAGCTGGACGATACGAAACGGGGAGCCACCGATCAGCACGCCATCACCGACCAGCCGGGCGGCCGGGTCGAGGCGCAACGGGCTCATCGGGGCCAGAGTACTCATTGGATGACGGCTACGCGAGCACCAGAGCCTGCCCACCCCGGCTCTCGAGCTCGGGTCGCCGTTACTTGCCGTGGCCGCCCCGTTTGACCCCTCCGTACTTCATACGGGTGTCGCTCAGCGCCGCCGACCTGGCCTTGTCGTTGTTGATGCCGGCGTCGACCACCTCGCCGACGAACAGCGTGTGGGTACCCAGATCCAGGCTGTGGCGAACCTCGCAGTCGAGATAGGCGATGGCGTCGTCGAACAGCGGGGCCCCGGTTACACCATCACGCACCGACCACCCATTGAGAGTCCCGTCCTCGTAGGTGGCAGGCTTGGAGAACTTGACGAAGACCCTGGTGTTCTCGGAGTCCCAGAGATTCAGGGTGAAGGAGCCGCCGTCGGCGATCAGACGATGGGTGACGGCGGTGTTGTCGACACCGATGCCGATGAGCACCGGCTCCATGCTGAGCTGGGTGATCCAGCTGGTGGTCATCCCGTTGCGTTCCTCGCCGGCTCGGGATCCGACCAAAGCCAGAGCGTTGGGGATCTTCCAGGTGACGCGATTGATCATTTCATCTTCGAGGGCCATGTGCCCACCCTATGGGTGGCCGCTCGCCATTGACCGCCGGAAGGGTCAAATCCAGAGTGACACGGAGGCTCTACATGTACGTACCATTCAAACTCCGAGGGCCGGCACCGACCCGATTCTCCGATCGCCACCATGAAACCTGGTCTAGGGTTGATCCATGGGGACCGACGGCACGACAAGATCGTTGGAGCAGGCCGTGTTCGGTGCCCCGGTGGTACCACCGGGTCGGCCGGCAGTCTGGCTCACGTCCGCTCGCCGTCTCCTACAAGGGTTCCATGAGCGCCTGGCGCCTCCGCCGGTCCGAATTCTGGAGGCGCTGTTTGCCCAGCTCGATGCTCATGTTCTGCGGGTCCTGGTGGAACTCGACGTCCCCGATCAACTGGTTCGGCCGGCGTCGATGGCGGAGCTCGCCGACCGGTTGGAACTCGACCACGACTCCTTCGAGCGACTGATGCGTTATGCCGCGGCGCGCAACTTCATCTCCATAGACAGGCGGGGCCGAGTCCGGGCCAGTGGCATCACCAAAGCTCTGCAATCCGATGCCGTTGCCCCGTGGCGGGGCTGGGTTCGGTTCGCCACCAGCTCGTGGTTCGACGACGCCTTCCGGAACCTCGGCCCAGGCATGGCGGCCGAGGGGCCGTCGCCGTTCGAGGCGGCTCACGGAACCGACTTCTTCGGCTACACCAACGACGTCAACCCCGACGCCGGGGTCGTCTTCGATCAGGCCATGTCGGCCGGAGCCATTGTCCAGGCCATTGGTCTGGCCCGGATCCTGAAATGGGATGGCATCGGCTCGGTGTGCGATGTCGGCGGTGGCTCGGGGGCCGCCCTCGATGTGTTGCAGCGGTACCACCCTCATCTCGAGGCCGTCCTGTTCGATCTGCCCGAGGTCGTCGGTCGTTCCGATTTCCTGGCCGGGGGGCAGGCCGATCGTCGAAGTGTGGGCGGCTCGTTCTTCGATGAGGTCCCGGCCGGTCACGATCGCTACCTGCTGTTGGCCGTTGTGCACGACTGGGACGATGAGAGCGCCGTCTCCCTGCTCGGCAATGTTCGCCACGCCATGGGCCCGGCGGCCACGGCGGTGGTCGTGGAGACGCCCCGAGCGGATCGGCCGGTTCACGACTTCGCCGCGGCCTCCGACCTTCTCATGCTGGCCCTCGCCTCCGGCCGGGAGCGTACCGCTCAGGAGTACGGCCGGCTGTTCTCGACCGCCGGACTGACCATCCAGGACCGGCACCTCCTGCCATCGGGAGCGACAGCTTACGAAGTGGCGATGACTCGATAGCCACCGAGCTCGGGTTGTCGTCATGGCGCTCCCGGTTGCGACGACGATGGGCATAGGCTCGCGCTCGAAGCCGGCACTCGTCGGTCGGGGTAGGTGGCTGCCGCCCACTGTCCATTGGGTCGGTAGATGTCCAGCCGGCGGGTGGCCGGATCCAACCTGACCGTCCAGCCTCCTTCGTGCACGTAGTGGTGGTGCCGAGTACACAGCGGGACGAGAGGTCGACTTGTTGCGGCACCCCATCAGACCACTGCGGTGGCACATGGCCGGGCGCCAGCTGCACCCCGATCCGCCACTGGCCAATCTCATCTCCGTCAACCTCGTCTAGGTCCCATCCCATCCGTCAGGGCGGCGGGACCTGGGCAGCTTGGACACCACGTGGAGGTAGGAGTCGTCGACCGCTTCCAGGATCTCGTCGTCGGGAATGGCCTGATTGAGATCGAGGGCGTTCCAGCCGTGTCGACCGATGTAGGCCATGACCCGGGCGTTGTCGGGGTAGCGCTGGAGCCATTCGTCGGCCTCATCACGGTCGCCGCACTTCACCCCGACGTAGTCGTCACCGAGGAAGGCGAAGATCTTCTCGTCCACCTTGGCCACGACGTCGTTCTCCCACGGCTCGTCGTCCCATGCCCCTGGTTTGGCCAGGCAATGGGCCAACAGCTCGTCGAAGGTCATGGCTCGAACCTGGCCCGACCTGACGCCGTGCCGGTTGCCGCCGGTTGTTCTGGTGGAGCCATGGTCGTAGTGTACGTCTGCATCGCCATTGCCGCCGGAGCCAACCTCGGCGCCTCGGTGGGGGGCTCAAACCATGCCTAGTCGGCCGAAAACGCCGCCACCACGCGTCCACGCCGCCGACGTGACGATGATCGTGGCCTTCTCCTTCGGCAACCGGGTGGGTGCCGACGGCAGCGTCGAGCCCGGACCGTTGAACCGTCGATTGGCGGCCGCCGCCGTCCGGGCCCATGCCGCCACCGGCGCCGTCGTGGTCGCCCAATGGGAGATCGCCCGAGTGCTGCGCACCCAACGGCTGGTGGCCGACGAGGTGGTTCGCTCCATCGAACCGGCGCTCCGTCCGGGCGGTGGCACCGAGTACCTCAACACGGCGACGGTGGCCCGAACGGCCATCGAGGGGCGCTCATCGATGGACGGGGGAGCGGTGGCCGTGGTGGCCCACGCCGATCACGCCGCCCGGTGTGTGGATGAACTGGGGCGACTGACCGTTCGGGCCGGCGTGCTCGTGGGCCTGGCGCTACCCACCGACTACGACGAGTGGTCGGGTCAGCTGTGGACCACGAACCGGGATCGCTATCTGGCCCACGAACGATCCCTCCTGGCCGGAGACCACTGACCGTCCGGACACCGCGGGCCCGGTGCATGTCACCGCCTGATCCATTTGTCGTGGGGCCCCGTGGTCATCAGTGATGTTGCCGGTGTGGTGCCGCTGTAGGGCGAGCCCGACAGGTCGACACGATCCCTGCCGCCCCCCGGTCCCTACTCGACGACCACGACCGTGTCGCCGATCTGGGACCAGTGGTAGAGGGCTTCGGCCTTGTCGTCGGCCTGACGGACGCAGCCGGCCGACTGAAACGTCCCGAGTTGGTCCTCGGTCTGCATCGGCGTGCCGCCGGCATAACGGGGGATGCTGTGGAAGCCGATCGACAGCCTGGTCCCCCAGGCGAAACGAACCATGTGGTTCATGGTGATGCCGTGATGGCCGGCCCAGGTCCGCTCCGATTTCGAGTACACGTGGTAGATGCCGGGATTCGGCACATTTCGCCGGCCCGACACCGCATAGGAGTCCCGCAACGTGCCGTCGGCCTCCACCAGCCACACTTGCTGCGCCTGGTTGGCGTAGACGATGCGGCGTCCGGTGCCGGAGTTGGGCGGCAGGGCTGGAAACGGCGGTGACTCCGGCGCCGCGGTTCCCGTGCGCTGGACGAACTCCTCACCCTCGGAGAACCACAGCAGCATGTCGGTTCGCGCCAGTCCGGCGGCGGCCTGCCCGAGCCAGTACCCCATGCCGTCGGGATCGGGCTCCCGCTGCAACACATTGTGATACAGCAGGGTGATGAACTCGGCGTCGTTCAGGGTGCCAATCCGCTGCTGCCACTCCGTGGACACCATGAAGGCGGCGGCGATCTCGGGCAGCGAGATGCCGTTTATGTACACGTCGACCCAGTAGCGATGGCCGGCGGCATCGGGGTCGCGGCTGAACACGGCCAGATAGAGACGGGTGATCGAGTCGCTGACTCCGGGTGCGACGCCGTCGATGTGAATGTCACTGTCGGCGGCGTGAACGGCGGCGGTTTGGGCCGCTGCCGCCTGGGGAGGGGCAACGATCACCGTTGCCAACAGCACCGCTACCGTCAACAGCGCCGTGATCACCAAGCGGAAGGTCGTTGCCGTCGCCGCCGAAACCGCATGACGCAAACCGTCTCTCATCACACTCCGGTCGGCAGCCGGCCATGGGTGATGAACCCGGTGATGAACCGACGTCGTGACCGGGCGGCGCATTGGCCATCGTCACTACCATGCTGATTATGACCGAGCGCACCGACCGTCTCCGCAAACTCCGTCGTGAGCCCCCGCCCCTTCGGTCGGTGGAGGTGGTGGAGCGGGTCGAGCGGTCGCCCCGGCTGCTGCGGATCACGCTGGCCGGCGACGGGCTACGGACCCTGGTGGTCGATCAGCCGGCGGCCAGCGTGCGACTGCTGGTGCCGTCGCCGGACGACAACAGGCTGGAGATGCCGACCTGGGACGGTAACGAGTTCCTGCTGGCCGACGGCTCCCGACCCCTGCTTCGCACCTTCACCCCGCTGCGGGTCGACAACGAGCAGGGCCATGTGGATGTGGAGATCGTGCGCCATGAGGGTGGTGCCGTGTCGGGCTGGGCCGAGACGGCAAGGCCCGGCGATCCGGCCGCCGTCTCCGGCCCGGGCCGGGGGTTCGACCTACCCGACGGTGTGGCCCGGCTCATCCTGTTGGGTGACGAAACCGCCCTACCCGCGGTCGGTCAACTCATAGAGTGGGCGCCGGGGGGCGTAGACGTCGAGGCCCACGTCGAGGTGATCTCGGATGAGGCGGTGGTCGAGATGCCGGGCCATCACGGTGACGACGCCGTTACCTGGCATCTGTCCGTTTCGGATCCGCCCGGGTCGGCCCTGGTCGAGGTGGTTCGATCGCTGTCGACGGCCGACCTTCCCGACATCACCCACCTGTGGGCGGCGGGGGAGGCCGCGGCCATGCAGGCCATCCGCTCCCATCTGTTCACCGACCTCGGTCTGCCCCGCTCCCGGGCCACCGTTCGGGGCTACTGGAAACCGGCCCGGGATCAGTCGGACTGAGCCGCCGGCCGGGGTGGGGCCGGTTCGTTGCGGGCCAGGGCCACCAGGTCGACCAGCCGATCCATGACCTCGTCGGCCACTTCACGTACCCTCTCCGGGCTGACCGGATCCGGCCCGGCCAGGGCCCTGACGTCGATGGGTCGGCCCACCTCGACCAGCACCTTCGGCCGCAGGATCAGGTTCTTGATGAGGGCCAGGATCCTTCGTCGTCGGGGAAGCACTCGATGGGTGCCGACCATGGCGATGGGGACGATGGGCACTCCGGCATGGAGGGCCAGCCGCACGGCCCCGGTCTTTGATCGCTCGGGCCACAGATGGGGGTCACGGGTGGTGCGACCCTCGGGAAAGATACCGACCGCCTCGCCCGCTTCGAGGGCCTCGGCTGCGATGGGTAGGGCGTCGGCCGCGGCCGAGGTGTCGCGGGCGACCGGGATGAACCCCAGCCGCCGGACCAGCCGGCCGAGCACCGGCGCCCGGAACACGCCGCCGGTGGCCAGGAGGCGGATGGATCGCCCCATGCGCCGGCAGGCCAGGGCCAACAGCACCCCGTCGGCGTAGCTGGCGTGGTTGGAAATGATGATGATCGGCCCGCCCGGCAGGCGGGCGACGGCCTGTTGCCGACCCTCGTGCCGGGCCACGATGAGCCGGGTCAGGATGGTCGTCACCGTGCTGAAAAGTGCCGCCGCCAGGGCGTAGACCGCCGCTCCGATGCGCCCCGGGTTCTTCCATTCCATGGCGAAGTCCTAGCATTTTCCGCTGAGTCGTGTGGCGACCGCTCCGTTGGTCGTCGCCTCAGCCGGCGGCTCGGCTTGTGCCCTCAGCCTACGTGGGCCAATGGTGGTGCGACGTCCATCAGCTGAGGCCTCGTGCGAGGGCCCGAGTGGCGAGGGTGGTCCAGAGCGCAAGCAGACCGGATCGATCGCGTCGTGTCGGCGGTCGACGGGACCTGAACCACAGATGCGATCGGAGCGTTCCTCGGCGACGTCACCGACCCCGGTCGTCGGGACCTCGGACCCTACTGGCCCCGGTGTGACCGGCCTACGGTGAGCGCAGTGGAGTGTTCACTGTGAGTGAGGTAAGGCCGCTCGTACGGGTGCTCGGCCCGATCGACGTCGTGACGGCGGGCGGCGTCGTGACGGTCGGCGGTCATCAGCCGCGTGCACTGCTCGGCGCGCTCGTGATATCGGCCGGTCACGCGGTGACCACGGATCGCCTGCGCTGGGTGCTGTGGGGGGACAACGCTCCCGACGCGGGCGATGCGACGATCCAGGCCTACGTGTCGCACCTCCGCCACCTCCTCGGCCCCGACGTCATCCTGCTCACCGACCACTCCTACGAGCTCGACGCGACGAAGGTCGACATCGATGCGGTCCTGTTCGAACGGTCGTTCCGGCAGGCCGCCGACGCTGACAATGAGCCGGAGAGGTGCTGGCAGCTGACGCGCGAGGCCCTCGGCTTGTGGCGCGGACGCCCGTTCGGGGATTTGGCCGATGACGAGGTGTTCACGATCGAGACGCATCGTCTCGAGCAGTTGCGGCTCGCCACCATGGAGCTGAACATGGAGGCGGACGTCATGCTCGGACGCACCAAGTCCGTCATCGGGGAGCTCGAGGCGACGGTGAAGGAGCACCCCTACCGCGAACACCTCTGGTGGCTACTCATCAAGGCGCTGGCCGAGGACGGCCGTCGCGTCGAGGCACTGCGACGGTGCGAGGACCTCCGACGTTGCCTCGCCGAGGTCGGCGTCGGCATCGGGCCCGAGGTCGCCGAACTCGAACGGGAGATCCTCGCCGGCGAGGAGATCCGGGGGTGAATCCGGACGCGGCGAGGACCGGGCACCTTCGCCCGGCCCTCGTTTCGTCAACTCATCGACCGCGCTCGGCGAGTGCCTTGTCGATCGAGTCCTGGATCATCCGCTGAGCGGTCGTGTACTGAACCTGCTGCTCGGCGAGTGCTGTATCGATCGACTCCTGGATCATCCGCTGAGCGGTCGTGTACTGAACCTGCCGCTCGGCGAGTGCTTTGTCGATCGACTCCTGGATCAACACGTGGGCCATGGTGTAGTCCGGAGCCACAAGCTGCCGCTCCGCCAACGCGGCATCGATCGACTCCTGGATCATGACCTGGGCCATGGTGTAGCCCGGAGCCACAAGCTGCCGCTCCGCCAACGCAGCGTCAATCGACTCCTGGATCATCACCTGCGCCTTCGTGTAGTCCGACGCCACCGGATCCGAACCGCCACCGAGCATCAGCGCCGCCAGGAAGGCAGCGCCACCGGCGAGCAGTGCGAACACGGCGATCCACGGCAGCCACCGGCTGACTCGTGTGCCTCGTGCGAACCGGGTCGGCTCCTCGAGGTCGAGCCCGGACAAGTCGTCGGGAACGACGATCCGCTCGGCGAACTCGTCGACGCGTTCGGGCGACTCCAGCAGACGTTCCGGCGCCTCCCGAGTGTCTGGATGTTCAAACGTCTTCGTCATCGTTCACTCCTTTCTCTCGACATCTCTGCTCTCATGGTCATTATCGACCCGGCTGCCTGGGGGCCGTCACGAGCGCGCCGCGGACCCACTGGGGATCCCCTGGGATTCGGCTTCGGAGGCCCTGTGAGCGAATGAGCTCGGGACGCAACGCGTCGCGGCCCGCGGCTGGATGTACCCGGCCATGAGTTTGGTGACCGAGGGTTGTTGTCAGGCGAAGACCTCGCTCAACCAGCAACCGACGACCGTGAACCGCCAAGGGGACGCCGGTGGCCCATGGGGCGAAGGCGATGGGGATCTGGCGTCAGTGTGCGCACCGTTGGTTGGCCCGCTTTGACATTGACATGCTCATGGCACAATGGGCATCCGCCCACATCGAGACCGGGTCATCCTCAGTGCATTTCCCCTGATCACGGCGTTGAGCGGATGACGGGAATCGAACCCGCGTTATCAGCTTGGGAAGCTGAAGTTCTACCATTGAACTACATCCGCAAGTGGACGCAGTCTAGCCGCTTCCTGGCCCGATCGGCCGGCGGTTGTCAGCTCGCCATTGCCCGCCTGATGACGACGGTGGAAGGTCGACGTCAATCGGGGCTGGGAGCCCGACGCCGATTACGAAGGGTTTGCAGAGCTTGAGTCTCGCTGGACACCCGACGGAAGCTTGCCTAAGTTTGGTCACGCTGAGGAACACTCCTCAGGAGGAGAGAAGGAGGATCAATGAAACGACGTTGGTTCATGATGATGGTGTTCGTCGCCGTGTTCACGTTGGTGGGCGC
>JAHEJM010000103.1 GCA_024638815.1 Acidimicrobiales bacterium
ACTCCCGGCACACAGCACCAAACTCAGCCGAGGTGTACTGAGCCCCCCGATCAGTGTGAAACACTACCCCGTCCACGTCACCACCCCGACGAGCGACCGCCGCCCGCAACGCATCGGCAACCAGGGAGGTTTCCATGTTGTCCCCAAACCGCCAGCCGAGAACCTCCTTGGTTCCAGCGTCGATCACCGTGGCCAGATACCAGAACGACTGATCAACCCACACATAGGTGATATCGCCGTACCAGGTGACGTTCGGCTCCTCAGGGCAGAACAAACGGTTGACCAGATCGGGGAACGGTGCCGCCATCCGATCCCGCCGGGTCGTGGCAGTGGAGTGTTCCCGGCCTGACAGGCCACAGATGTGGCCGGCGGCCATCAGTTCCGCCACCCGACGCTTCGAGACCACGACCCCACCGTCTCGGAGCTCGGCCGTGATACGGGGCGCCCCGTAGGTGCTGTCAGAATCGGCATGCACCTGGCGGATCCGGTCGGTCATCTCGGCGTCGGCTTCGACCCGGCTGGCGTGGTTGGCCCGCCCCGTGCGGTTCCAGTCGTAGTACGACGACTCTGGGACATCAACCACCGCACAGAGCAGCCAGATCGGGTAGCCGGCGTTGTGGTCCTTCTGGGTGTCGATGAACTCGTATTTGTTCACCCGTTTGACTCCTTCACCCAGAAGGCCGTCGCTTTTTTTAGGATCTCTCGTTCCATCACCCAATACCGTTTCTCCGCCCGGAGCTGTTCCAACTCCTCACGCTCAGAAACGGTCAACGGGTCTTCGTTGTCACTTGCTTTGTCGTTAGCCATCCACTTGGCGAGTGTAGTATCCGAGATCCCCAGATCAGCTGCCACCCGATACCGAGGCCGGCCCGCAACCCGAGCCATTTCAACCGCCTGAGCCCGGAACTCATCATCAAACTTTGCACGTCTTCCCATAACAGAATCCTTCATATTCAGGACTCCGGAAACAAGGGTCAGGTTCAGCTTGGTGTTGGTTGTGTGGGTTGGGTTCGTGTGGTGGTTTGGGGGCCGGGGCTGACGGAGCAGCCCCTTAGGGAGTTCGTCCCTGGCGGGTCGAACGTCCGTCGCTTGGTGTTGGTTGTGTGGGTTGGGTTCGTGTGGTGGTTTGGGGGCCGGGGCTGACGGAGCAGCCCCCTTGGGATTGCATAAACAAGAACACCCATTCCCGGACCCTCACCCATCATCTCCGTGAGGATCGCCCACTGGTGACGTGATGGCGTCACCAAGCCAGCCGGCCCTGATTTCGACGCGCCCCTGTGAGCATGTCCGTGGTGGAGCTTGTTGATGCATATACTGCGGACTGGTGAATTCAAAGTGGGCAATGCTGTGCGGACTCTTGGCATTCTTCTTTGCCGCGGCCGCGGCCGCTCAACTGCTGCGCTGCGCCGACTGCTCCACACAGTCGGTGTCAACTGATGTCGTCTTGTCGACAACCACCACGGTCGAAGCAGTCACCCGTCAGACACCCGTGATCGATTCGGCGGAACTCGACGATCTCACGGTTGCGGCGACAATCACCGCCACGACCGAGGCGCCGACCACATCCTCGACTGAGGCCACGGTCGACTCCTCCGAGAGCGACACCGACGGCTCGGCCACGGCGACCGCAGCCGGCGCCGAGGTCGTGGAGGATGAGGACTCGGGATCGGGCGGCACAGCACCCGAGGAGCTTGCGGCCGCAAGTATGCCGGCGACGCCGTCCGACCAGCCTGCCGCCGAGGTCTATGTCGACCCGAAGAACGGGAGCGACAGCAACACCGGGGCAACCGCCGAGACCGCACTGAAGTCATTCCAGACGGCCCTGGACCGGACCGCACCTGGTCAGACTATTCTGCTGATGTCGGGGACGTATGATGAACTGCGGAGCCCCGGCGAGCTCCATTACTACCTGGGTCGGAGCGGGGAGCCCGACGCCTGGATTCGCATCACGGCCGCACCGGGCCACAAACCGAAGCTGGTGGCCAGTAGAGGCACCGCCCTGTTCGTAGGGGGTAGCTACGTCGAGGTTTCAGGCCTGACCATCCAGGGTTCCGGATTCAGCGCCGACAACTCGTGGGGTACGGGCATCAGCTGCCCCGGCATGCATCACGTGAAGTTCCTCGGCAACTACGTGGCCGACATGGGGGCGAGTGGTATCTCGCTGAACGGCTGCACCAACTACCAGGTGGTGGGAAATACCCTGGTCCGCAACGCATTCTGGAGCGACGTGGCCGCAAGCGGGATCTCGGTCTTCGCGTCGAAGAACATGGGATTCGGCCCCGACGTGGGCAAGTATCACAACCTCATCGAGGGCAACCGGGTCTTCCAAAATGCGAACAAGGTTCCGTCCAAGTGGCAAAACCATCGGGTCATCACCGACGGCAACGGCATCATCATCGACGGGACGAACGAGCACGGCTACCAGGGCTGGACGTTGATCGCCAACAACCTGGCGGTTGGAAACGACGCCCGAGGCATTCAGGTTTGGGAATCGGCCAACGTCGATGTCTTCTTCAACACCGCGTATGGAAACGGCGCCGGCTCCTCCGTCAAAGGCGGACGAAACGAATACATGGTGGGGCGATCATCAAACGTCCGGCTGGCCCACAACGTGGGGTGGGCCGGCGACGGTCTCGCCGCCCTGGATAATCGCAGCAGCAACGTAAACGTGGTCAGTGTGGGCAACTACCTGATCGGGTCCACGCTGTCCTCGACCGCCTCGGCCCAGGATATCCAGATCCAGCCGGCCGACGCCATCGGTCTGCTGGTGGCACCCTCAACCGATCCGGGTGCCGCCGACTTCCGGCCGGTGAGCGGAGGTTCCCTCGACGGCAAGGCCGGCGATACTGCCGCCGGACGCCTGGCATCCGACATCGCAGGCACAACCCGTTCGAACCCGGCGTCACCGGGAGCATTCGACGTCAACGCCACCCGGGGCCGCTGACGTCGCCCCCTTGGACCTTCGCCGGTCGAGACGTTGATGCTGCGTAGCGGTCACTGGCGTCGAGCACGAGATTGACCACCGACTGGGGAGTCCGGCATCGACCTCGATCAGTCGCCGGCCCGTTGGGCCGCCCGAAGCTCCCCGTAGCCGATGAGTTCGGCTCCGGAGCGGGCCAGAGCCGCCCGAAACGACCAGTCGTCGGTGACGAGGTGAGCATCGCTGACATGGGCCGACCATGTTTGGGAGATGGCTCGCAGCTCCGGGGAGTCGATGGCCGGCCGAACCCTGATCTCGGTGACCCCAGGCTCCAGATTGTCGATGGCGTGGTCGACGGCCGGTCGGGACTCCCGTCCCCAGGGAAGCGAGACGACCCGGTCGGCCACCATGATGCCTTCATCGGCCGCCAGGTCCCGGGCCGGGTATCCGAGATCGATCCCGGCATGGGGGATGGACAGCGGTAGTCGAAACTCGATGGCCAACTGGAGATAGACGTCGAACAGCTCGGGCCGAAGGCACAGAGCGTCGAAATGGGACGAGAGATGAGTCGGGTCGAAACCCCACAGCACCGCCCGTTCCAGCTGGGCCCGGGCCTCTCTCCGCACCTCGTCGATATCGGCATGTTCACCGAGATCGTCAGCCGAGCGGGGGAAACCGCCATCGCCGTCCAGCAATGACGGGGCGTTGGTTATGGGGCCCCATCGATATCGGTCGTACTGGGCCAGGAAGGTGAGTGAGACACCGATGTCTTCACCGTGATAGTCGGCTGCGGCCGCCCTGGCCCACGGGCACGGGACCAAGAGGTCAGCCGAGGTGGCAATACCAGTGGCCAGTGCGGCCGATACCCCGCGATTGGCAGCGTTCGACATGCCGAGGCCGTCGCAGGCCACGATCACCAATACCTCGTCGGGCGAACGACCCATTCGGTGCAGCAGTCTGCTCACAGTGTGACGGTAGCGTCATCGCCGGCCAACGTCGATGCCGCTCACCGAAGCGGCTGGTCGGGGCCCTCGCAGTGGCCCCACAGGCCTCGTCCTGCGGCCCGAGCCTGCTGCCGGGCCTGTTGGATCTCCGGTCGGAGATGGATGTTGGGTGGATAGAACACGGCCTCTGCCAATCCTTGTTCCACCAACCAGCGGTTGACGAACAGGCCGTCGTATCGTCGATAGACGTAGAGCAGCAGGCGCTGATAACGATCGTGGAGCTCGACGTCCCGTTCGATGATGATGCCGCTACCCGGGGGTAGCAGCCGGCTCAAGCCCTCGGTCGCCTCCCTGCCGTAGCACTGTTCCGGCAACTCGGGATGGACCGATTCCGGGCTGTCCACGCCGAGAAGTCGGACCCGGTGGCGTCGGCCCGCCATCTCCACTTCGATGGTGTCGCCGTCGATCACGGCTGTGACCGTCGCTTCCAGCGTCGTCGCATTGTTGTGACCGGCCGAGGTCGCCTGACTGGTGGTAGGACCGAGGGTGGTGTCGCTGCCCGGCGGCCGACAGCCGGGAAGGATGACGAGGACAGCCGGCACCAGAATCGAGATGATCGGTTTGAACCGTCGGGAATGGGGTGGCATGGCTCCCGCCCGTGGATCGTTGACAGTGGGAGACCGGGCCTCGAGGCCGCCACCAGCTCACGGTGGCAGGACCTCAGTGTAGAGCCACGACATCGGTAACGGTTCGAGCGGCATGGGCCGGTGAACATCGGTCGATGGCGAATCAACAGTTTGCCCGCTGTTCACCGGGCCTTCATCCAACAGGGCCCGTGCGGTTAACTTCGTTCCTTAGCGTTCGAGCTGGAAGAGTCGGGCATCGTGTCCGGAACGACAAGGAGAGGTCCCTTTGAGTAGAACGCATATGGCAAAGTTGTTTGCCTTCTTCCTTGCCTTGACGATGATCGCTGCGGCATGTACCTCCGATTCGTCGGAGGACGGGGCGGTGGAGGCCGGAGAGGACGCCGCAGGCGATGTGACCGATGGCGACGAGGGTGGTGATGCTGCTGCTGCTGCTGCCGGCGAGTGCCAGCCCGGAGATATCAACATCTCCGGTTCATCCACCGTTGAGCCCATCAGCCGACGGGCCGCCGAGCTGTACGAGGACGTGTGTGCCGACGTCTTCATCACCGTCGACGGTCCCGGTACCGGTGACGGGTTCAAGCTGTTTTGTGATGGCGAGACGGACGTCTCCGACGCCTCCCGCCAGATCAAGGACGAGGAAGCGGCCACCTGCGCCGACAACGGCATCGAATTCACTGAGTTGAAGGTCGCCTTCGACGGCATCGCCGTGATGACCAACCCGGCCAATGAGGCTGTGGCCTGTCTGTCCTTTGTCGATCTATACGCGCTGCTGGGTGGCCAGAGCGAAGGCTTCGAGAACTGGTCGGACGCCAATGACCTGGCCGCCTCGCTCGGCTCGGACGTCGCCCCCTATCCCGATGCCCCGCTTGACATCTCTGCTCCCGGTACCGAGTCGGGTACCTACGACAGCTTCATCGAGATCGTGCTCGAGGGAATTGCCGAAGAGCAGGGTGATGAGCAGCTGATCCGACAGGACTTCGCCGGCAACGCCGACGACAACGTCATCATCGAGGGTATCGCCGGCAACGACACCAGTCTGGGCTGGGTCGGTTTCGCCTTCGCCGAGGAGAACATCGATCGGGTCAAGGAAATTGCCGTCAGTGCCGAGCCCGGCGGCGACTGCATCGAGCCCACGTCGGACACCATTGCCGATGGGTCCTACCCCGTGAGCCGGTCGCTGTACATCTATGTCAACAACGCCAAGGTGAGCGAGAACCCGGCATTGGCCGGCTACATCGACTACTACCTGGGCGAGGCCTACACCGAGTCGGTGACCCGGGCATTCGGTGACAGCGGCTACGTGGAGCTGCCGGCCGACCAGTTGGATGCCACCCTGGCGGCGTGGGCGAGCGTCAAGGGCTGAGCCGGATCCTCCCCCATCCAAAAAGGGCCACGGCTCCCGCTTGCGGAAGCCGTAGCCCTTTGGCGTCGCACACCGACTCCATGGCGGGGGAGGAACGGTGGGCGCCGTGGTTGCTGCTGCTATGTCGTACTTGTCGGGCCGGAGCAGGTCACGCTGCGGCCTGGTCAATGCTTGGGAAGGTGAGCTGGTCCTGGTCCTCCGACCGGCGAGCGGATTCGGTCCGTGGGGCACGATTCCTGCCGGAGCCGGCCAGTGCGGCCCGAGCCTGGGCGATGCCGGCACGGCCCACGTCGATCGTGTGCTGATCGAGCTTCCAGTCTGGTTCGCTCTGGATGAGCTGCAGTTGTGCGGTTGCCATGTTCATAGTATGACGATGGGGTGTGACAGTGAAGCCGTGTAGTGGCCGGAGCCGCTCAATCAAGGGGTTTTGGCTATGGAGCAAGCCCTGTCGAGCGAAGGGGCCTACCATACGGACCCTATGTCTCGTTATGGCCTGACCATCCCGGCGTCAAACCTTCGCCTCCACCAGCACAAGGACCTGTTTCGGCGCCTTGTCGACCTGGGCTATACCGATGTGTGGTCGTCGGAGGTGAACGGTGCCGACGGTCTCACCCCGCTGGCGCTGGCTGCGGCCTGGGCCCCCGAGCTTCGGCTTGGTGTGGCCATCCTGCCCGCCTACACCCGGGGCCCGGCTCTGCTGGCCCAGAGCGCAGCCGCCCTGGCCGATGCCGCTCCCGGCCGGGTGGCCATCGGCATCGGTTCGTCGTCCAACGTCATCGTCGAGAGGTGGAACGGCATCGACTTCGACCGTCCCTACCACCGGACCCGGGATGTGGTCCGGTTCATGAAGTCGGCACTGGCCGGCGACAAGATCAGTCACAGCTACGACACCTTCGACATCGACGGCTTTCGCCTCGAACTCATACCGGAGCAGACGCCGCCGGTGCTGGTGGCCGCACTGCGGGAAGGCATGCTTCGCATGGCCGGCCGGGAGGGCGACGGCGCCATCATCAACTGGCTGTCACCCGAAGATGTGCTGACCGTGGCCCCCATCGTCCACGACGCCGCCCCCGTTGGCGAGTCCAGGGAGATCGTGGCCCGCCTCTTCGTCTGTCCCAGCGACGACACCGAGACGGTGCGGCAACAGGCCCGGTTCGCCATCGCCGCCTACATGAACGTGCCGGTTTACGCCGCCTTCCACCAGTGGCTGGGTCGGGGACCCCGGATGCAGGCCATGTGGGATGCCTGGAAGGCCGGGGACCGCAAGGCGGCGCTGGCCGCCATCCCCGACGAGGTGGTGGATGACCTGGTCGTGCACGGCTCGCCCGAGCAGTGCCGGGACCGCATCGGTCAATACCTGGCCAACGGCGTCGACACCGTGTCGATCACCGTCATGGAATTCGCCGGTATCGACCCCGTGGAGGCCATCGCCGACCTGGCCCCCGTCGGCTGACAGAACCCAATCCCCCCCGCCAAGAGCGTGTTGTGGTGTCGTGGTGGCTGCTCAGCGGTTGGTCGGGATCCACACCACCATGAGATCCTCGACGGTGGTGTCGGTTCGTTCCAGCGGAATGTGAGCCGACTCGATGGCTTCGGCCTTGGTCCGCCACTCGTCGTCGATCTCGATCACGGCTTGCTGAAGCTCGAACTCCAGCTCCTCCAGATCCTCGACCTTTTCCGCCACCCGGTTGGTCGCAGTCTCCAGCCGGGCCTCGGCCGATGCCTTCATACGACTGCCGGATGACATGCGGCGGGCAGCGGAGGCCAGACTGCGGGTACGGCTCCGGCCCCCCAACAACCCTCCCAGAACCGATGCTCCAATGTCGACGAGCTGGCTGCTACGTCGGCCGTCGGCCTGGACTTCCAGTTCCGCCACCCGGTCCTCGGCTTTGGCCAGGGCCGCCTCGATCCTGTCCCGCTTCTGTTCCAGCTTGTCTCGCACACCGGCTGCGGCTTTGTCGGCCTCGTCGTCGGCGGCAGCCCGGCATCGCTGCTCGAACTCCTCGCTGACCTCGCCGGGCCTGGACCACAGCCCCAGTTCGGCATTGTGCCACAATTCGAGTGTTTCGTCGGACTTGAGCTTGTCCCGGAGGCCGGCGGACGCCGAACGGACATCGGATGCCGACAGCTCGAACGGTGGGAGGATATACACGGCACCGGGCGGGGGATCGGGGGTGAAGTCCCGATCGTCGAAGTCGACGGCGATGGCGGCGTCGAGATCGAGCCGGTCCCCGGTCAGGGGGATGATGGCCTCCCACTCCTCCTGATGGCGCAGGTCGGCCTTTGTCTCGTCGAAGAGCATGTTGACCCGGGCGGCCAGGGTGGCGCGAAGTCGACTTCCCGAAGCGTCACCGCCGACGCTCTCCAACCACGGGGCGGCGGCCACCGCATAGCGAACGGGAACCGAATCGGGAATGTTGGGTGCCACCGTAGTCTCGTCGTCCGACAGGTCGCCGGCTAGGCCGGCCGCCGGCTTGGGTGGCACCGTTGAGGGCGACGACGCAGCAGCCTCGGTCGACGGAACCGGTTCCCGGGCCGAGTCGTCGCGGTGGCCGGCCATTAAGGCGGAGATCTGATGCCGGGTCAGGGGCCCGGCCAGATAGCTCAACGCCCATCGGGACGTCAACAGCGGCATGTCCGACGATCGGGTGGTCCGCAACAGGAACTGTCGCTTGCCCAGGCCGCTGATGGTGGCGTTGAGCTCGGCGATGTCGGTTGAGCCGTCGGCCGTCCTCAGCCCGTCGACCAGGCGGTTCTTGTCCTGCTCGGTTTGCAGGCGTCCGATGAGCCAGGTTCCGGCGTTGCTGATCGCCTTGTAGTCGAGATCGACCGGGTTCTGGGTGGCCAAGACCAGCCCCACGCCGAAGGCCCGAGCCTGCTTGAGCAGGGTGAGGATGGGTTTCTTTGGCGGTGGGTTGCCCACCGGCGGGGCCAGGCCCATGACCTCGTCGATGTAGACCAGTACTCGTAGTTCGCCCGTGCCGGACTGGGTCCGCATCCAGCTGATCAGCTTGGACAGCACCAGGGTGACGGCGAACTGTCGCTCGCTCTCCTCCAGATGACTGAGCGCGACCACTGCGGCCCGAGGATCGCCGTTGCCGTCCCACAACATGGTCGAGATGTCCAGGGGGGCGCCCCCGGCCCAGGCGGCGAAGCTGGGTGAGGCCAGCAGTCCGTTCAGCTTCATGACCAACGCCTGACGGTGGGCAGGTGGGAAGAAGGAGTCGAGTTCGAGCACGCCCAGTTTACGAATGGGGGGATCGAGCATCTGGGCCAGCAGGGTGGGCAGGTCGAGACTCTGGCCGCTGTCCCAGGCTCGGGCGATGAGGTTGACCATGAGAATGTGTTCGCGGCCGGAGAGGGGGTCGCTATCCACTCCGACCAGTCCCAGGAGGCCACTGACCGTCGAGTCGATCTCGTCCTGGCGGGCCGCCGGGTCGTCGGTGGCGGGCACGCTGAGGCGACCCAGCACATCGAGGGGGATGCCGGCGGTCGACCCCGGGGTGTAGATGACGGGTCGGGCCGCCGTGCGCAGCCGGCCGATGTCGTCGCCGTCCATGCCCCACGACGCCAGTCCCGACTTCCAGCTCTCGGCCGTCGACGCCGCCAGCCCCGCCACGGTGGTGTTCTCGACCCGGGCCGCTCCCTCGTCGACCCACGGTTCGAAGTCCGCCGGCCGAAGCTCGGGAAAGGTCAGGGCCAGATTGCCGAGATCGCCCTTGGGGTCGATGGCCAGAACCGGGATGCCGGCCATCAAGGCCTCCTCCAGCAACACCACCCCCAATCCCGTCTTGCCTGAGCCGGTCATACCCACGATGACGCCATGAGTAGTGAGATCGCCACTGTCGATGAGAACCGGGTTTCCGGTGCGATCGCCCGATTCCGGCTCGATCTGCTCGCCGATCAGCAAGTGCCCTGCAGGTCGTTCCATGCGACCATTGTTGCCGAGAGCGCCCTTCATTCAACGGAAGGTGGCGAATTTCCGGGGTTCCGTGGGCGGGCTTTAGCTCATTTTTGCAACCGAGATGAGAAACTGTACGAAGTGGTCTACAGTGGCCGAATCACGGCGAGGTCGACATGCAATCTCCACCCCACCCGGGCTCGGAGTTCGCCACACCCCCGCCGCGAAACGTGTTGCACGAGCATTGCCCCAACTACAGCATCACTCGGGTAGGAGTACCGTGGCTGATCTCGATGAACTCGAAATGACAGATCTCACCTCCATCGAGGAGGCGTTGGCCCTCATCGACAAGGGCCTCGGCGGCCTGACCGAGCGCCAGCTCGTCTCGGCCTCGGAAGTGACCGATCTGCTTCTCGACGTTCGTTCTCTGCTGAGCGACACCGCCGAAGCCTGATCGATCGGCTTCGGCCACGATCCTTCCCGACGGCCTCCGAGCCGTGGGCCGGCTCGTGATAGTGGTCCTGTCGGCCCAAGGTTACCGCAGGGCCCTGATCCGGCGCGCTGCCAACCCCATCAGCGTTCCCACGACGGCTCCGGCAGCCACGTCCGAGGCGTGGTGCATGCGGTTGTGGATCCGGCTGGCCGAGACCATGGTGGCCAGGCTCCACCACAGTGGTTTCAGAACCGGCACAGCGTCGGACAACAGCACGGCGGTCAGGCAGGCCGAGCTGGCATGGCCGCTGGGGAAACTGGTGGTCTTGGGACGTCGCACCTCGTAGGCCGCGCCGTCCAGCAGCGGCGGCCGCTGGCGGGTGAACAAGGTTTTGAGAACACCGTTGACAACGGCCGACTCGATTCCCAGCGCCACTGCCAGTCGTAGGGCGTCCTTACGACGGCTCGGGCTCACCACTGCCATGGTCAGCCCGATGGCGTGCCATGCCTTGGAATAGTCGGCCCATTCGCTGGCCTGGTAGAACAGCCGGTCGGCGGTCGGGTTTCCTCGCAGGTGGTGGAACAGCTCATCCACGACCTCGTCGAAATCGTCGATCAGGGCGCGAATCGGCGACCGAGTCCGTGGGTCGCCACCGATCGTGGGATTTGTGGATGCGGGGGGAGAGGTGGACACCAAGGGCCCAAGTCTAGTTTCGCCTGGAGACTTGGATGTTCACGATCAAGTCAAATCTCGGCGACGATTGGCCGAAGGCCGAACTCAAGCCGTCCTCGGCCGGCGGCAGGGACGCCGTCCCGCCGCACCTCGATGTGTCGGCCGTCAAGCCGGTGAGTCTCCACCGGAGCCACATCGGAATCCGGGCCCCTGCATCGGGCTCACCGGGCACGACCGGGTTGACCTAGAGTGAGCATGTGGCCGATGAGATCCACGACAACGTGAACGACGGCATCGACGACGCAGCCCTGGCCGCCGCCAACGGCGCGTTCTATCACGCTTTGGAGACCGGAGATCTCGAGCTGATGAGTCGGCTGTGGAGTGACAGTGAGGACGTGAGTTGCGCCCACCCGGGCCGGGCTCCGATTGTGGGGACCGGCCCGGTTCGGGCATCCTGGGCCGCCATTTTCGCCGCCGGTGGAAACCCCCAGATCATCGCCACCGAGGAGCGGGTGATACGGCGGGGAACGATCGGCTGGGTCACCATCACGGAGAACCTGATCTCCGGCGTGCACACCGGTGCCGCCTCGGCCATCAATGTGTTCGAGTTCGACGGCGACCGATGGCGCATGGTGGCCCATCACGCCGCTCCGGTCCTTGCCCCCAATCCCGGCCCGGTCTAGTAAAAACCGTCGAGGCTCAGCCCTGGGCCTCCTGCCACTGCTCGAGCAGTTTGCCGAACTCGTCGGCCGGGTTGGCCGGAACCAGGTAGTCCGCCTCGTCGTTGATCTGTTCCCAATCGTCGCGAACCGTTTCCGCTGTGATACCGGCCCCCCGGTGCGTGCCCTGGGTAAGGCCGATGAAGAATCGGGCCACGGTGCCACCGGCGGTGGAGTAGACCGAACCGGTGGTGGTGTTCGACTCATGAGCCAGCCAGATGACGACCGGCGTGACCAGCCTGGGATCGAGTTGCTCCGCCAGACCGCCGAGGATGTCCTCGGTCATGCGGGTCTTGGCCACCGGTGCGATGGCGTTGGCGTTGATGTTGTACTTGGCCCCCTCGGCTGCAAGCACCCGGGTGAGGCCGACCAGGCCCATCTTCGCCGCCCCATAGTTGGCCTGGCCGAAGTTGCCGAGTAGGCCGGAGTTCGACGAGGTGTTGATCACCCGGCCGTAGCCCTGCTCCCGGAAGTGGATCCACGCCGGTCGGGTGACGTAGAAGGCACCCTTGAGGTGCACGTCGATGACCGGGGTCACCAGGTCGTCGGTCATGTTGTGGAAGGTCTTGTCCCGGAGGATGCCGGCATTGTTGACCACGATGTCGACCCGTCCGAAGGCGTCGATGGCGGTCTTCACAATGGCCTCACCCCCGTCGGGAGTGGCCACACTGTTACCGTCGGCCACGGCCTCGCCTCCCAGCGCCTCGATCTCGGCCACGACCTCCTGGGCCGGTGACGCCGATCCGCCGGTCCCATCGACGGCACCCCCAAGGTCGTTGACCACCACCCTGGCCCCCCTGCGGGCGAACTCCAGGGCGTGCTCCCGCCCCAGCCCGCCACCGGCACCGGTGATGATGGCAACCTTGCCGTCGAATCCGAGATCAGTCATCGTCTTCCCTTTCCCTAGGGCCGACTCGGCGGTCGGGCCCTGGTTGTACTACTGGTTGTCGACCGGGTGATGTCGGCGACCGCGGGTCGCTGACGCCGGGCAAGTGTAGGCCAGTCATGGTCACGACGGGGAACCCCGCCCCATCACCGCCGGGTGGGCGCCGACAGTGGGCAGACTCGAGAAGGACTCTACGGGCAGGGGGCCAGGCCCAAGCAGACCCGGCACTGTTCGTCCCAGCTGACCGCGTCGGCCGTGTCCCGGTCGTCCTCCAGCTGGTACTGGGGTTCGGACCTGCGCTCGTTCCGGGTATCGCTACGGGTAACGGGGCGTGCCCCGAAATGGGAGCCGTCTGGACCCGATCCTGACTCCTGAGCACTGCGGCTCCAGGACAGCGGATCGGCCTTCCATCGGTCGTCGATCCAGCGATAGGGGAGGTCGATGACATGGCCGGGAGTGGTCAGCCGATGGCCGGCCTCCAGCCCGTCGGTGAGGATCTGGCGTTGGGTCACGGTTTCGCCCGGAGCGCCTGTGGTGTGGCCGAGGGGAACATCGAGGAACACCGAACGGGGTGGCCGGACCCGAGTGGTGATAGTGCGGGCCGAGGTGAAGCCGATGGTGGGATACCCGGCGGCCTCGAGGTCACGCGCGATCAGACCGACCGACTGATGACACACCGGTCAGACGGGGACCAGCAAGACGAGATCGGGTTTTTGGTGGTGGCACCGCTCCAGTATCAACGGGGCGGTCTCGGCCAGTGCCCGCCTTGTGGAGTGTATTCCGCCCATGAAGCCCACATGATCCCCGGTCAAGCCCCCGATCACACCTCTCTCCGCCAACTCCCGCAGCCGGGTCAGGGGATAGACACAGTCGGGATCCAGGCGGGCATCGGTCTGGTCGTAGGCGAAATGGGCGGTTCTCAGCTCGTCGACCGGGGTGTCGGTGGCGATGAGGCGAACGGAGGTGTCGTCCTTGGTGTGAAAGGCGATCTGGCCCCGGCGATAGATGCCGCCAGATCCCACCAGCATGATCGTGCACTGCGAGAGCGGCTTGGTGAGCGGTGTCCAGGTCGGGTCTTCGGTGCGCTCGGCCCACCGATAGGTGTCGTAGCCGAGCGAGCTGTAGAGCTGTCGGGTCTCCTCGAGGTAGTCCGCCGGCCGCAGTTCGCTACGACCGGGAACGATCTGGGGATCGGCCATGACCTGACCGTAGGGCACCGAGCAGGAATACGCCAGCGAGTGGCTCAGCCGGCGTAGGCCCCGCCGGTGACGATGGATCCCGGTCGCCATCGATGAGGATTGAGCGCAGCGGCCCGGGGATAGTCCTCAAAAAGCCAGCGGGCGAAATTGCGACGGGTCCAGTCGCAGGCACCGGTCAGGCCGAGGGCCATCTCGGTCGTTCGGGGGGATGCCAGGAGGTCCGAAAGGGTTCGGGCCAAGCGATGATCTCGGCCCATTCCCTTCAGCAGCTCGGTTTCGTACCGCTGTCGGATGGAGGTCGGGTGGTCGATTCCCTCGGTGAGGATGGCTTGGACGGCATCGTGACCGGTCTCCAGGGCCTGACCGATGCCCTCGCCGCTCATGGGATCGGTGGCACCGGCGGCATCGCCCACGAACAGAACCCGGCCCAGGGCCAGGGGCAACTCACCCAATCGGGCCGGGATGGGCCAGGCCTTGTGGCCGGCTTCCGGGGTGGCCGACTCTCCTAGCGCCGATCGGATATGGGGCCGACTAAGCAGCTCGGGCCAGAGCGTCTTCATCCGCTGTACCCGGCGGCCGCCGGTGCCCCGAATAATGCCGAAGCCGACATTGGCCGCTCCGTCGCCCAGAGGGAACGACCAGGCGTAACCGGGTAGGAGATCGGGTTCGAACCAAACCATCAGCCGGTCGGCGGCCTGATCCGAGACGTTCACGAAGTATTGGCGAAAGGCGTGCCAGTCTCCCCGATAGTCTCGGGGTCCAACCCCCGCAAGTTTGCGGGTCGTCGACCACATGCCGTCGGCCCCGATCACGAACCGGGCCCGAACCAGCCGGTAGCCGGAACCCTCCGCGGAACAGGCCACGGAGGCCTCGACATCGGATTGGTTCTGCTGCAGGTCGATCAGCTGGCTCGATTGCCACACCGTTGCTCCCGCCGTCTCGGCCAGCTCCACCAGGGCAGCGTCGAGCTCGGTTCGCCGGGCCACGGCGGCGTACAGGCCGGATGAACGGGGCAGTGGGAACACCCGCCG
>JAHEJM010000104.1 GCA_024638815.1 Acidimicrobiales bacterium
GCTGCCCGTACCGGGTCCGGAACTCGGTGCCGGCGGCGAAGTTGTAGGCGATGTCGCTGAGCGAGGCGCCGGAGGCCCGGACTCCGGCCCAATAGGCCAGGCCCTGGGCGTCGGGCTGGCGGAGGAAGACAGCCTGGTACAGGCGCCACAGCTGGGCGTGGGTGGGCGAGTTCTCGACCAGGGCCGAGAACTCCGAGTCGGGCACATCGATGTTGCACCCGGTGGCGGCCTCCGCCGGCGGGGTGGGGGCCGGCCCGACCACCAGGACGGCTGCAAGAGCCAGCACGGCCAGGCCGAGTCGACCAGCAACTCGAACAGGACGTAAGGGAGCCGAACGCATAAAGGTCGCTACGGCACCATTGCCCGAAAACTTAACCCGGCTCCACCCACCGCTCCCTCCGCCCCTACTCGGGGTAGTCAGGGTCAAATCAGGGACAGACCTGATTTCCGCCGCCTGCTCAGAGGCTCATGATGAAGACATGGAACAGACGCAAACGAACTCCCAGCAGACCTACAACCCGACTCCACCTGCTCCCCGTCCCCGAAGCCTGGAGCGGCGCGACGCCAAGCTGGCGGGTGTGGCCGGAGGACTGGGCGCCTACTTCGACATCGATCCCACAATCATCCGGGTGTTGCTGATCGCGGCCACCCTGGTATCAGGCCCGGTCGTGCCTCTCTTCTATGTGGCGGCCTGGATCATCATGCCCCAAGCCGGTGACGTCCGACCAGCGCCCCAAGTCCCGGCACCACCTCCTACGGCGGCCCAGCCGACCACAACGACCCCGGCACCCAACTCGTGGGCCCCGGCCCCGGCTCCGACCGACGTCGGCGCCGAAACCGTCGACGATGGTTCGACGGTGGTGGCAAAGTGACTGCTGCAGTCGGGCGAAACTGAGGCACCGGCGATACCTCTCCCCCACAGACCTGTTGGTTCCCTCCGAGCCAACCCCATCCGAGCGGCGGTCCGTCGTGTCCACGCCCCGCAAGTTGCCCTTCGCTTGCCTGACGACGGACCGTCGCTCATCGCCGTTCATCGATCAGGTTCTGCCCGACCAGCTCGGCCCAACGTCCATGACTGGGGCCGCCGACGATCGAGGAGACGGCGTTGCCGGTCGGCGCCGGAGCCCGATGGCGTGGCGACTCCTACTCAAGCGCTTCGATCGTTGCCGTGGACTGGACCTCGCAGACGTACTCGAGGAACTTATTCCAGCACACAAAGCCGCATCACCGTGGTGAAGTCCTTGACGGTCGACGGCGCATCGGCACCGGGGAGAACCCATTCTTCGGGATCCGACGCAACCAGGTCGAAGCGAACGTCCGCTCCATCCAGGAATCGGCGTGACGCCACGCCAACAGGGCGCTAGACTGCGGCTGGCCATGGAAGACCCGCCGATCATCAACCAGACCTCTCGGCAGCGGCAATTCACGTCCGTGATGACCGACGTCCTGGTCTACACGGTCGTGCTCAACCTCTTCGTCGAGTACGCCGAGTCGGTGGTGATCGATTCGTTTTCGATTTCGATCCTCACCGCCATCGTGTTGAAGGTGATCCTCGACGTCATCCTGGCATTCGAGCATCGAGTGTCGGAGTTCTTCAAAAGGTTCGAGGGGGCCTTGGCCCGGGTGATGGGCTTCCTGGCCGTGTGGGCCATCCTGTTCGGAAGCAAGTTCGTCATTCTGGAGGTCATCGATATCGTGTTTGGCGATCATGTCGAGCTCGGTGGCTTCCTGATGGTCATTGCCATCGTGGTGTCTCTGATGGTCGCCCGGGAGCTGGTGAGCCGCATCTATCTCGCACTGGGCGAGGGAGACGCCGCCGATTCGACCCGGCAAGGCCAAGGCGCTGCTTGACGGTAAGTCTTGGGGACTACTGACCGGGGTTGGCGGTGGTGGGCCTCGAAGTGCAGTTCGCAGGGGAGGTCGTTGCCGCTGACCCTGAAGGCGTCGCAATTGAGGAACAGGTCATTCCGAGCGCCCGGACCGAAGCCGATGACGACGGACGCCACGCTTGCAGCGTCCTGGCCCGATGGATCCCTGACGAACGCGGCGACGACCCACAGGGTCGGGGTGCGAATGCGCCGCTGGCGATGGCAACGGCAAGGAGCAAGGTGGCTCGCTCGGTGCTGTTGGCCATTGGTCCTCCTCGCTGCGCCGTCGGCGGCCGACACCCGCCACTCGTGAATGTGCCTCGCCGGTGTGATTGTCGTCGCGAAGTCGCTGCCCGTAGGTTAGTCAAGCTGCCCGGCGGTGCGCCCAGGTCACGGGCCCGGGGGTGGGAAGAGTACGCCCGGATTCACTCGGTTGTCGGGGTCGAGCTGACGCTTGATCCGTCCCATGAGATCCCACTCGACCGACGGTTTCTGAGGGGCGATCCGGGTACGCAGCTCCTGCCCGATGCCGTGCTCGGCGCTGAGGGTGCCGCCCAGCTCGAAGGTGGCACGATCAATCCGGGCTGTCAGCTGGGGTTTGATCGTTCGGAACCGCTCGATCGCCGACTCGTCGGAAGGCAGGATGTAAAGGTGGATGTTGCCGTCACCAACATGGCCGAACCCGTAGACCACGGCGTCGGGCACCATCTCGGCGGCGACGGCTTGCACCGTATCGAGAAATCGGGCCATGGAGCTGATGGGCACCGCGGTGTCCATCTTGAGTCCGTGGGGATGGAGGGGGTAGATGGCCGAGGCCGACAGGTGGTCTCGAATGAACCAAAGCTGTTCTTCCTGGCTCGACGTGGTGGCCAGCACGGCATCGGTGATCAAGCCCCGCTCCGAGGCCCGAGCCAACAGGTCGGCCAGCGCATCGGTGACCGGACGGTGGGAGGCCAACCTGATGAGGGCGTAATGCTCGGCCGAGCCGGATCCACCTCCGAAAGGGTGGTACACATCAAAGAGCGAACAGACCCGAGCAACTGCCGAATCCGGCATCAGCTCGAAGGCGGTCAGAGCATCGGGGTTTGATGATCGAGCAAGGGCAAACAGCGGCATGAGTTGGTCCAGGTCAGGCAACGCAGCCATTGCCGTCCGGCTGTAGTCGGCCGGTGGCTGCAGACGGACCACGGCTCGGGTCACCACACCGAGCGTGCCCTCCGACCCGATGAAGAGGTGCTTCAGGTCATAGCCGGTTGAGTCCTTACGCAGGGCCCGAAGCCCATTCCAGATCCGACCATCGGCCAGCACCACTTCGAGACCGAGGATCTGGTCACGCATGGTGCCGTAGCGAACCACGTTGATGCCACCGGCGTTGGTGGCAATGGCGCCGCCGACGGTGGCGGTGCCTCGAGCTCCCCAGTCGGGCCCGAACAGCCGGCCGACTCCGGCCGCCGCCTCCTGCACGGCCTGAATGGTGGTCCCCGCTTCCACTGCCATGGTCCAACCGCTGATGTCCAACTCGATGATTCGGTTGAGACGGGCGGTCGACAACACGATGCAGGGTCGGTCGTCGGCGCCGTCAGAGGGTTTGGTGGCGGTTGACCGGTCGGGCTGCGGTGTGCCCGTCGAACGCCCGGGCTGCGGGGTGGCCGCACCCGACAATCCGGTGTTGCCGCCCTGGGGCACCACGACGACACCATGGTCGGCGGCCCAGCTCATGACAGCCGAAACCTCTTCGGTGGAGGACGGTCGAACAACCGCCACGGCGTCACCGGTGTACACACCTCGCCAGTCGTGCAGCATGGGATCGGCATCGCTCCCGACCAGAACCCCGGTGTCGCCGACCATGGCCCGAAGGTCGGCGACGAATGTCGTGTCAGCCACAACCGAGAGCGGCGTCCACGGCGGCCAGGGCGTGGAGACGGGTCGTCGGGTAGTAGGGCACGGTGACGTCGTCGGGTCCCACCAGCAGTTCGATCTCGGTGCAGCCGGCGATCACACCCCCTGCACCCCGTGTGACCAGATCGGCGATGACGTCGAGAAAAGCCGCGTTCGAATCGGGTCGAATCTCACCTCGGACCAGCTCGCCATAGATGGTGTCGTGAACCAGGGTTCGCCCGGCGTCGTCGGGCATCATGACCTCCAGACCGTGGGACTCCAGTCGGCCCCGGTAGAAGTCGTGTTCCATGGTGTAGCGGGTGCCGAGCAGGGCCACGGTCGACACCGCGTCGGCCATGACGGCCCGAGCGGTGGCGTCGGCCAGATGAAGCAGGGGCACATCGATGGCGGCCTCGATGACATCGGCCAGTCGGTGCATGGTGTTGGTGCACAGCACGATCAGATCGGCCCCGGCCTGTTGCAGCCGCCGGGCGTCGCCGGCAAGCAGGTCTCCGGCTTCGTCCCACCGATCCTCGGCCTGCAACTGTTCGATGTCGGCGAAGTTGTAGCTGCGGATCAGAAGATCGGCCGAGGAGGTGCCTCCCAGCCGACGGCGGACTTCGGTGTTGATGATGCGTTCGTACTCGATGGAGCTCTCCCAGCTCATGCCCCCGAGCAGGCCAATGGTCTTCATTCTCTCTACGCTATGGGCCAACGGGTCGGCCATCACCGCCAGGGATGACCACGATCGGAAACTCGACCTACCTACCAGTAGGTAGGGGCGCTATCATGGAGAGCTGAAACCCGCAATCACCTACACTGCGTCGTCGCGCCAAGGAGTCCGGCCATGACTGCGACCAGCACCACTGAAGAGACCTCGGGTCACGCCAATGACAAGGCTGGGAAGGCGAAGCCCACCGGGCTGAAGCCTGTGCTCGACATCATCCCCGAGAGTTGTTATCAACGGTCGACGGCCCGGGGGCTGTTCCTGGTGGCCCGGGATTTCGCCGTCTACGGCCTGGCCCTGTGGGGTCTGGCCTCCACCAACAATCCGCTGTTCCTCATCCCGCTGTGGCTGCTGGCCGGGATCGCCGTTGCCGGACTTTTTGTGCTGGGTCACGATGCCGCTCACCAGGCCCTGTTCGACTCCAAGCGATTGAACGACATCATCGGCCGTCTCACCATGCTGCCATCATGGCATGCGACCGAGCTGTGGATTTTCGGTCACAACCGGGTCCACCACGGCTACACCCTGCGCCAGGGCATGGACTTCGTGTGGCATCCCATCACCGCCGAGCAATGGGAGGAGATGGGCGCCCTGGCCCGGCTTCGGCATCGGTTCGAATGGGGTCCGGTCGGTTCCGGTGCGTACTATCTGCGCGAGGTGTGGTGGAACAAGATGGTCCGGTTCAAGCCGCCCAAACGATGGGCCAAGGCAATGAACCGTGACCGGGCACTGGTGGCCGCCTTCCTGGTGCCCACCATGGTCGCCACCGTCGTGGCCGGTGGCGGTGTTATCGGTTGGAGTGGCGGCCTGTGGCTGTGGATCAAGATGTTCATGATCCCATTCCTGCTGTTCTGCCAGAGCATCGGCTGGGTGGTCTACGTGCACCACATCGATCCCGAGATCCGGTGGTGGCCCCGCCGGGAGTGGAACCGTTTCCGGGGCCAGGTCGAGGGCACCACGGTGCTGTGGGGCCCGCCGGGATGGGAGCTGTTCTTCCACTGGATCATGGTCCATCTCCCTCACCATGTGGACATGCGCATCCCGTGCTACAAGCTGCCCGAGGCGGCTGCCGCCATCAAGGCCGCCTACCCCGATGATGTGGACGAGCGCAAGATCTCCGTCCGCAACTATCTGCGGGCCACTCGGGAGTGCAAGATCCACGACTTCGAAGCCGGTGTCTGGAGCCGCTACCCGGCGGCCTGAGCATCAACACCCTGATGGCCTGACCGGCGATCTCGGCAGGGCTTTGGCGTCAACACCCCGGTGGCCTGACCGGTGGGCGAGACCCCGGCGATCCCGGGTCCGGCTCTATTGACCGGTGATACCGAACTCGACGGTGCGGCCGGTTTCGGCCTCGGTCGCCGTCAACTCCCACACCGTGCCCACCTGGTCCGGGGTGCAACTCCAGCGCACGGGCAGGTTGCCCGACTCGTCGGCCGTGCCCGGTCGGATGTTCTCGGACTGGGGCGAGGTGAAGGCGATCTCGGCCCCGGAGGTGGCGCCGCTCAGGGTGGCGAATTGTCGCACCTCGCCGTCGCAACTGAAGGGGTTCTCGTCGATGTCAACCACCAGCGGACCAAGGGGGGTTGTGGTCGCTGTGGCGGTCGTGCCCTCGGCTCCCCCTGCGCCAACCCCGGCCGCCGCCTCCTCGGCGGTGGCGCCGGTGAAGCTCACCGTTGCCGTCTTGCCCGACGTGACACCGGTGGCGGTCAGCTCCCACGTGGTGCCGACCTGGTCCGGGGTGCAGTTCCAGCGAATGTCCAGGTTGCCGAGCTCGTCGGCCTGACCGGGGCCGAGCGACGACGACTGGGGCGAGGTGAAGGTGATCTCCTCGTTCGGTTCGGCTCCCTCGATCCGACCCAGTTGCTGGGTGGTGCCGTCACAGACGAAGAGTGGGGAGGTCAGCTGCATGTCGAGTGCATTCGGAGGCAGGGTCGACACCGTGGTGGTGGTGGACGAGGTGGTGGTCTCCAGGGTGGAATCGGTGGTGCTGGAGGCGGCGTCGGCCGCCAGCTCGTCACCACCGTCACTCAAGACCGAAAAGGCGGCGAAGCCGAGACCGAGCAGGGTGACGGCCACTGCGGCCAGGACGAACCAGAGGATGCCGCCCGGACCCCGACGGCGGGCGGTGAAGTCCTCGCGTCGATAGTCGTCGTCATAGTCGTCGTACTCGTCGTAGGGTTCGCGCCCGTACGGATCCCGACCGAAGGCCCCCTGGTCCTCGTCCAGAATCCGCCGACCCCCCTGCCCCTGGTAGGGATCCTGGTCCTGGTAGCCGCCGAACTGACCCGGCCCTTGACGAGGGTCGGGACGGTGCTGAGGGTCGGCGGGGCCCCAACTCTGGCGGGGTGGCTCGCCGTAGGGATCGTCGAAGTAGCCGCTCTGGGGCGTCGGGCCCTGAGCTCCCGGATTCACACCGGGCGATCGGTGGGGTCCCGGCCCCTGAGGGGGAGGTCCGCCGTAGGGGCCGGCCCAGGTTTCGTCTTCACTCACCGGGTACAGCCTAGTTTCGCTTTGGTGACTTGGGTGTTCACGACCAGGTCAAATTTTCGGCGACGTTTGGCCGGAAAGCCGAACTCGACGCAACTCGGAAAGTTGCCGTGAGACGCTCTGCGCCGAAAACCAGACCACTGCCTGCTCGCTCGACATCCACCTCGGTACCCGGCGACCGCCACACTCCGTCTCGAGGCGCCCGTCGGCTCCGGCGCCGGTGGGGTGGTTAACATTGGGCAAAGTTCCACTAAGCTTCGGCAAATCTGGGCGCAGTGGGCAGATCTGCCCGAGTAGGTTTGAGTACATGGCGCTGCTCGAGCCTCGTCGCCACGAAATTGTCCGCCTTATCGTCGGTCACTGCGGTGTCGATTTCGAGCCCACAACAGCCAACCAACCACCGGATCGCCGCCAACGACGCCGATTTCGAGGTTCCCACCTTTGCCTGGTCGACGTGTCGCCCTCCGGTGAAATCGGGGATTTGGAAACGGTCGAGGGGCGGTGGCGGGAACCGTTGGATCCAGCGATGGCCTCAAGTGGTCGACCGTGTGACTAGCCCGCACTTTTGATCATTCATCCGCTGGCCAACATCGGCTGGCGGGTTCACCGGACAACTGCTCCTTGCACGGTGAATCCGCCGGCTACTTATCGTCTCACACCGGTTATCGTCTCACACCGCTCGATCGACGTCGTCAAGGCGGCCCGAGGCCGTCCAGGCATCGGACCGAGGGCGACGGCATGACGAGAAGGCGGCTCACGGGAGGCGAGCTCGAACCTCCGACAGCAGCTCGATGGCCCGGATCGCCTCGGGCTGATCGACGGCCATGATGCGAGCCACCACGTCGTCGACACCGGCGTCGGCCAGCCCCATCACGGCCTCGGTCACGTGGTCCACCCCACCGAAGATCACCACGTCCTCACCCAAGCCCCGGTAGCCGCCAGCCATCACGTCACGAGCTCGGCGAACCGCACGGTCGTGGTCGTCGGCCAGGAACACATCGCGGCGCAGACAGATCCGGGGCTCGGTCCCGAAACGACGGCACAGGGCGCGGTACCGTGCTCCCGCCTCCCGCAGCTCGGGATCGGTCAAGCCCGGGCCGGCGTACCAGGCGTCACCATGGCGGGCCGCCCGTTCCAGCGGACGGTCGCCGGTCCCCGACCCGATCCACCACTCCACCGATTGGTGGGGGGAGATTGCCGCATTGGCCAGGGCGAACCGATCACTGGCCATTGTCTCGCCGGCCAACAGTCCCTTGATGATCCGGATGGCCTCGTCGGTATCGTCGCCCCGCTGCTCCAGGCGACGACCCATGGCCGCGAACTGGCCGGCTCCGAACCCGATGCCGGTCTGGAGGATGAAACGCGCCTCTGTCATCGACGCCAGGGTGCCCACCTGTTCGGCCGCCAGCACCGGATGCCAGAGTGGTAGCAGCATGAGCAGACCGATCGGTCGGTCATGCGGCCAGTGAGCCATGATGCGACCGATGAGGGGGACGTTCTGGCCATAGATGCGATCCGGTCCCGCGGCGTGATGATCACCGAGGCTGAGATGGTCGAGTCCGACCGCGGCTCGAGACCGATCCACAATGTTGGCCATGGCATCGCGATAATCGACGCCCCGGTAGCCGCTGGTGATGCTGATGCCGACTCGCATCTTTCGTACCCTACTGATCTTGCGACCCTCCAGGCGACGCCCCTCCCCGGCCGACCCCGACATCGGCCTCGAACCGGTGGATGGTGAACCGATCGACCGGACCGACGACTGCGATCCGGCGGACGGGAGATTCTTCTACGGCTGGATCATGGTGGCCGTCACCGCCGCCGTCCACCGGGCGCGACAGCTGGGCCTTCACCACCGCCGGTGCCATCGCCATCGCCGCCGGTTTCGCCGCGCTGCTCATCCAGGAGAAGGCACCGAAAACCCCGGCCACCGCTGCGGCTTGAGCCGTAATCGACGCACCGCGCCGGCACACGGGCCGGCACGTCGGGCGATCAGCCGGGCTGGGCCGATGACAGCCCGATCATGCGGTCGACGATGGCCCGACGTTGCTCCTCGCTGTACTGGTTGTAGCGGTCGAGCACAGAGTGTTGACCCGAACCGGGGGTGAAGGTGGTCTTGCCCGACTCGTCGACCGCCACCGTGCCCGGCTCCGACACGTAGAACCAGTTGGCCCCCGGTTCCACCGCGTACATGACCGAGGTCAGGTCCCAGGACTTCATGTTGTAGTAAGGGGGAGCGTCCTGGTGCCAGTCGAGGTCGCGGAACTCATAGGCTTCCCGCACCGGATGGCGATCGGTCCAGCCGTAGTCGGAGGTGATCGACGAGTAGGGGTAGTGGATGGAGTTGCCGAGCTCGAACGGTGACATCACCAACCGGCCCGGCCACTTCCAGAACAGATAGCGGGCGGAGTCGATGTCGCGCTCGATGTTGAACTCGACGATACCGAAGTCGGTGGAACCGGCCATGACCGACAGCAGCGACACGGTGTCGGCCACCAGCTCCATGCCGGGACGGGGCGAGTGCTGGTCGCCCTCGCTCTTGAGTAGCTGGGCCGTGTTACCCGAGAAGCCGGTTTGGATGATGATCACCTCCCGACCCTCGGTCTCGGCCCGTGCCAGCACCTGACGCTGCACCGCGTAGCCCTCGGGCAGCCCGCCTTCGCCCAGGGTGTGAGGCCACGACATCGCGGTCGAAACGAACAGGCCGGCGTCGTCGAAATCGGTCGGGTCGGCTCGGTAGATGCCGATGGGAATGTCGGGGTGGCCGTAGAAGGTGTTGACGGCGTCGGTGTAGCGGGCCCCGGCCTCGGAGTTGCGGGAGACGGTGACCGCGGCCAACTCGATGCGGCCCTGATCCTGGTAGGCGTGGAGCATGGCCAGCGCCAGCACGTCGTCGACATCGGGTCCCATGTCGGTGTCGTAGATCACCAGGGGCCGGGTGTCGACCGGCTCCGCTTCGGCGGTGGTCGTGGTGATGGGCTCGACCTCTTCGCCGCCGGCCAATCCGGAGGCCATGGGCTCGAGCGGGCCGTCCTCGACCAGAATGGTGCCGCCGTTGGTGGACGACGTGGTGGCCGCAAGCAGGGTCGGCTCCTGGGCCTGACCGCAGGCCGAGGCCAACAGCACGATCACTGCAGCGGCCACGATCAGGCCGGGGGAAGAGAACGCTCGGGGCGACGACAAGCGGCGGCAACCAGTCACTTCGTCATCGTAGCCACGTCCCCTATCCCGACCTCGTCGCCGTGAACTTCTTCACCCGTTCCTTACCCGGCCCCGATGCGTGGCCCGAAACTGGGCCGGGGTCTCGTTGGTGAGACGGGCGAATCGGCGGGTGAAGTCGGCCTGATCGTAGAATCCGCACTCCACCGCCACCTGGGCCAGCGGGCGGTCGGTGTCGGCCAGCAGTCGAGTGGCCTGGTCGACCCGGGCCCGCAGCACGTACTGGGTGGGGGACAGGCCGAACACCTTGCGCATGCGCCGGTCGAGTTGGTATTCCGAACATCCGGCGGCCCGGGCCAGCTCGGCCAGCCGGATCGACTGGGCCAAGTGGTCCTGGACATGGCGGACCACGGCCGTCACCGACTCCAGATCCTCACCACCGTCCTCCGGGGTCTTGAGATCCCGGCTGATGCTGACCAGCCCCTGCACCCGGTCCCGGTCATCGAAAACTGGTAGCTTGGTGGTGAGATACCAACCCAGCCTGCCGTCCTCCCGCCTGATGAGTTCCAGCTCATCCCGCAACGGCTCGGCCGTGTCGAACACCTCACGATCCTGCTGTTCGTAACGTTCGGCCAGTTCGGGGGAGAACAACTCACGGGCCAGGCGGCCGATCACCTCCCGCTTGGATGATCGCCCGGTCCGGCGAACGAACGCCCCGTTGACGGCCAGGTAGCGACCGTCCACTCCCTTCATGCAGAACATGACATTGACCAGCAGTTCGAGCAGCTCCAGCAACTCGCTCTGGCAGGCGAACGGCGGCGGCAGGCTGTCGCCGGGCGGATCGATGTCGGGGCCGGTCGGCCGGTGCTCACCGTGCTGGTTGGAGGATCCCGGCGTCATAGTTGGCCAAATCGTACAAGACCTGTTCCCCGCCGCCGAACGACAATGACCATGGAACGAATGAGTAACGAATGAGTATCGTGACCCCGAACCCGGGCCGACGCCCGTAAGGAGCCCGACGATGACCCACACCGAAGAAACGACCGAGCCCACGTCGACCACCGGTTCGCCAAGGCCGTCGGAAAGCTCGGCCACCGCAATGGCGCCGGCCGGTGCCGCGGCGGGCGACGCCCTGACCGAGCAGGCGGTGGCCCTCGTGGCCCGGTGGCTGGTGGCGGCCCGGGACCGCGAGACCCGGTTCGATCGGCGCCAGGCCAGCCAGCTCGACGGCGTGGTGTCGGATCCGGACGGGGTTCGGTTCGCCATGCGGTTCGTGGACCGGGTCATCCGCCCCGAGGACAACCGGGTGGCGGCCGAACAGCTGGTGTCGCTGGTCGAGGACGGACCCATGCCCCCGTTCCTGTCACCGGTGGACCGGGTGCTGCTGCGGGCCGGGGCCGGTTTGGCTCCGGTGATGCCCGACGTGGTCATGCCCCTGGCCATCCGCCGCATGAGACAGATCGTTGGCCACCTGGTGGTCGACGCCGACCCCAAGCCCATGGCCCGGCACCTGGAACGGCGGTCCGACGAGGGGTTCCGGCTCAACGTCAACCAGCTGGGCGAGGCCGTTCTCGGCGACGGCGAGGCCGACCGCCGGCTGGCCAAGGCCACCGCCCTGCTGGATGATCCCCACGTCGACTATGTGTCGGTCAAGACCTCGGCCATCGTGTCCCAGCTCAACTACTGGGCGTGGGACGACAGCCTGGCCCGGGTGGTCGAACGACTGCGGCCCCTGTTCGTCAAGGCCGCATCCAAAGGGACCTTCATCAACCTCGACATGGAGGAGTACCACGACCTCGAGCTGACCATCGCCGCCTTCACCCACATCCTGGACGAACCGAAGCTGCACACCAGCGACGCCGGCATCGTGCTCCAGGCCTACCTGCCGGACTCGTTCCCCGCCCTGCAGCGGCTGGTTGCGTGGGCCGGGGCCCGACGGCGACGGGAGATCGACGGAGAACCGGGGGGCGAGATCAAGATCCGTCTGGTCAAGGGGGCCAACCTGGCCATGGAACATGTGGAGGCGGCCATGCACGGCTGGCCTCAGGCCCCGTATCACACCAAGGCCGACGTCGATGCCAACTACAAGCGGTGCCTTGACTGGGTTCTGACCCCGGAGCACACCCAAGGGGTGCGCATCGGGCTGGCCAGCCACAACCTGTTCGATGTGGCCTGGGGTCATTTGCTGGCCACGCAGCGGGGGGTGGCCGATCGGCTGGAGCTGGAGATGCTGCAGGGCATGGCCGTGCCTCAGGCCCGGGCCGTCAACGACGACACCGCCGGCGAGCTGCTGTTGTACACCCCGGTGGTGTCGGAGGCCGAGTTCGACGTGGCCATCAGCTACCTGTTCCGCCGGCTGGAGGAGAACGCGGCCGACGAGAACTTCATCCGCCACCTGTTCTCACTCGAACCCAACAGTGCGGCGTTCCAAACCGAGGCCAACAAGTTCCGGGCCGCGGTGGCCGATCGCCACCGGGTGCCGGTCGGTCCCAACCGCACCCAGGATCGGGCTCGGGAGCACGAGCTCGGTGCCACCGGGGTCGGTGTTGCGTTCGACCGCGGCTTCGACAATGAACCCGACACCGACCGGTCACTGCCGGCCAATCAGCAGTGGGCCCGCAATGTCGTGGCCGCCCCGTTCACACCGGTCCGGGCCCCGCTGACCACCGACATCGACGACGTCGATCGGGCCGTGGCCGCCGCGGCCGAAGGGCAGCGGGCGTGGGCCGAACGATCGGGAGCCGAGCGGCAGGCCGTCCTGTGGGCGGTGGGCGACGAGCTGGCCCGACGCCGGGGCCACCTGCTCAACGCCATGATCTACGAGGGGACCAAGACCATCGACCAGGCCGACCCCGAGGTCTCGGAGGCCATCGACTTCGCCCGGTGGTACGCCGATCGGGCCCCGGAGCTGGGGCGCTTCGAGCACGACGAGACCGAACCGCTGCGGTTCGAGCCGCTTGGGGTGGTGGCGGTGGTCCCGCCCTGGAACTTCCCTGTGGCCATCCCCGCCGGTGGGGTGCTGGCCGCCCTGGCCGCCGGCAACGGGGTGGTGTTCAAGCCGGCACCCCAGACCCCACGGTGTGCCGAGATCGTGGCCGAGTGCTGTTGGGCCGCCGGCGTTCCCGCCGAGGTGCTGCAGTTCGTGCGCACCCCCGACAACAAGGTCGGGCGCCATCTCATCACCCACGACCAGGTGGCCGCCGTCATTCTCACCGGGGGCTACGAAACGGCCGAGCTGTTCCGGTCGTGGAAGCCGGAGCTGCCGATTCTGGCCGAAACGTCGGGCAAGAACGCCATCGTGGTCACGCCCCACGCCGACCTCGATCTGGCGGCCAAGGATCTGGCCTACTCGGCCTTCGGCCACAGCGGCCAGAAGTGTTCGGCCGCCAGCCTGGGCATCCTGGTGGGCGACGTCTACACCTCACCCCGGTTCCGGCGCCAGCTGGTGGATGCGGTCCGGAGCCTCACCGTGGGCCCGAGCTGGGACCTGGCCACCAACCTGGGCCCCACCATCATCGAGCCCGAGGGCAAGCTGCTCCGGGGACTCACCCGGTTGGAGCCGGGTGAGGAGTGGCTGATCGAGCCCCGCCGCATCGACGACCGAACCTGGACCCCCGGCATCCGGCTCGGGGTGGAGCCCGGATCGTGGTTCCACCAGACCGAGTGTTTCGGCCCGGTGCTGGGCCTGATGCGGGCCGACACCCTCGACCAGGCCATCGAGCTGCAGAACGGTACCGGGTACGGACTGACCGGCGGCATTCACAGCCTGGACCCTCACGAGATCGGCCACTGGACCGAGCGGATCGAGATCGGCAACGCCTATGTGAACCGGAGCATCACCGGCGCCATCGTCCGCCGTCAGCCGTTCGGCGGCTGGAAGCGCTCCTCCATCGGGCCCGGAGCCAAGGCCGGCGGGCCGAACTATGTGGCCCAACTCGGTCGCTGGGTTCGGGCCGGAGGCGAGAGCCAAGTTGCCGCCCACGATGAGGCCTGGCTCCATGTTGCGGCCGACAGCGACCGGTACTGGTGGGACCATGAGTTCTCGGTGGAGCACGACCCCACCGGCCTGTTCTGCGAGTCCAATGTCTTCCGCTACCGCCCCCTACCCCGGGTCGCGGTTCGGGTCGAAGGCGACGGCCATGACGTCGAGCTGCGCCGGGTCAAAGCCGCGGCCGGAGTATGCGGTGTGCGCCTGGTGGTGTCGGACGGCTCCAAGGAGTCGGCGGTCGAGTTCGCCGGCAGACTGCCCGGTCTGGAGGTGACCAGGCTCCGGGTGCTGGGCCCGGTGGATCCCGCCGTCCGGGATGCCGCCCACAGGGCCGGAGTCCACGTCGCCGACGACCTGGTCACCGCCAACGGCCGCATCGAGCTGCTGCATTATCTGCGGGAGCAGGCCGTGACCCGGACCCTGCACCGTTATGGCAACCTGATCGGCTAACCGGCAAGCCAAGGCCCCCCGCCCCACCCACCCTTCCCGAACTTTGAGCCCGGCACGACCCCCGTC
>JAHEJM010000105.1 GCA_024638815.1 Acidimicrobiales bacterium
GGCGGCTCATCGGTCCGGCACCGGTCCTCGACCAGCGGGCAGCGGGAGGCGAATCGGCAACCGACCGGGGGGTTGATGGGATCCGGGATCTCGCCCTCGAGCACGATGCGGCGGCGGGCCCGCTGGACCGGCGGGTCGGGCACCGGCACGCTGGAGAGCAGGGCTTCGGTGTAAGGGTGGATCGGCCGCTCGTAAATCGTGTTCCCGTCGGCGATCTCCACCAGCTTGCCGGCATAGAGAATGGCGATGCGGTGGGAGATGTGACGCACCACCGACAGGTCGTGGGCGATGAACAGGTAGGTGAGGGCGAACTCCTGCTGCAGATCCTGGAGCAGGTTGACCACCTGGGCCCGGACCGACACATCGAGGGCCGACACCGGCTCGTCGGCCACGATGAAGTCGGGCTGCAGGGCCAGAGCCCGGGCGATGCCCACCCGCTGACGCTGGCCGCCGCTGAAGGCATGGGGGTAGCGGTCGATGGCATCGGGGGGAAGACCACACCGGCCCAGCAACTCCGCCACCTGATCCCGAGCGTCGTGCAATCCGTTGACGATGCCGTGGACCATGAGCGGTTCGGCCACCAGTTCCCCCACCGTCATCCGGGGGTTGAGACTGGCATAGGGGTCCTGGAACACGAGCTGCATATGGCGCCGGAGGTGGCGCAGGGCCTCGCCGTCGGTGGTGGTGATGTCCCGACCCCGGAACCGGATGACGCCGGTGGTCGGGGAGATGCGGCGGAGGATGGTGCGGCCGATGGTGGTCTTTCCCGAACCCGACTCACCGACCAGACCCAGGGTCTCGCCCCGGGCGATGGAGAAGCTGACACCGTCGACGGCGTGCACGACCCGCTGCTGCCGGCTGAACAGACTGCGGTTGCCGATGGGGAAGTGCACCGACAGGTTCTCCACCTCGACCAGGGGGGCGTTCGGGTCGCCGCCCGCGCTGTGGCCGACCGCCGGCGACTCAACCGGCGGCGAAGGGGTGCCAGCAGGCAACGGTCCTCCTCTCCGAGATCGGCAGCAACTCGGGAAGTTCCTCCCGGCACCGATCGCCGGCGCTCAGACAGCGAGGTGCGTACGGACAGCCCACCGGTGGGTTGACCAGATCGGGGGGCGCACCCTCGATGGAGACGAGCCGGGCCTGGCGCTCGTCGAGGCGGGGCGTGGACCGCAGCAGGCCCCGGCTGTAGGGATGAGCCGGGTCGGCGAAGACGTCATCGGCCCCACCGACCTCGGCGATCCGCCCTCCATACATCACCGACACCCGATCACACATTCCCGCCACCACGCCGAGATCATGGGTGATCAACAACACCGACAGGCCGAACTCGTCCTTCAGCTTGGCCAGCAGCTCCAGGATCTGAGCCTGGATGGTGACATCGAGGGCTGTGGTGGGCTCGTCGGCGATCAACAGCTCCGGCTCGCACGACAGGGCCATGGCGATCAGCACCCGCTGGCGCATACCGCCCGAGAACTCGTTTGGATGCTGGTCCAGGCGTTCCCGGGGATTCGACAATCCGACCAGGTCCAGCAGCTCGACGGCCCGCTCCGTGGCCTGGCGCTTCGAGTAGCCGAGGTGACGGCGGGTGACCTCCCGCATCTGATTGCCGATGGTGAACAACGGGTTGAGCGAGGTCATGGGGTCCTGGAACACCATGGCGATCTCGTTGCCCCTGACCCGCCTCATCTCCTCGTCGGCCTTGGGGCCCCGCAGCAACGAGATGCCCTTCCACCGGACATCACCGCCGGTGACCCGGCCCGGCAGCTCGGTCAGACCCATGATGGCCTGGGCCGTCACGCTCTTGCCCGAACCCGATTCACCCACCAGGCCCATGACCTGTCCCCGCTCGATGGTGATCGAGATATCGCGCACGGCCTTGACCACACCCCGTCGGGTGAAGAACTCGACCCGGAGATCACGGACCTCGAGCAACGCAGGGCCGGCGTCGGCCCGCTCGGTGGGTGCGTCCGGGGTCGGGGCGGTGGTGGCCCTGTCAGCCGTCGCCATCGGACGCTCCCGGGCCGAGCCCCGTGACACCGGCGGCCGACACCGCACTGGCCGTGGCCAGGTTGGCCCTGGCCGTGGGCGGAGCCGCCATCTTTGCCAGCTTGGGCAGCTTGCGGGTGGCGGCGTAGCGCTTCTCCCGTTCGGCCGGATCGGACACGATGCGCAACCAGCTGGCCACCAGATTGACCGACAGCACGGTGAGCGAGATGAGCACTCCGGGCATGGTCACCAGCCACCAGGCGCTGAAGATGAAGTCCTGACCGATGGCGACGTCGAGTCCCCATGAGATGTCGGTGCGCTTCACCCCCACGCCGAGGAACGACAGTGCGGCCTCGGCCAGCACGATGCGGGCGAACTCCAGCACGGCCAGGGTGGAGAGTGGCGCCGCCAGGTTGGGCAGGATGTGGGTGAACATGACCCGCCGAGGCCGACAGCCGATGATCTCCGCCGCCTCGACATAGGCCGTCTCCTTGACCGACAGCACCACACCCCGGGCCATGCGGGCGTAGATCATCCAGCCGTTGACCGCCAACACCAGGATGACGGTGCGCACGCTGGGGCCGATCAGCGAGGCCAGCAGGATGGCGATGAGCAGGCCGGGGAAGGCGATCTGGGTATCGACGGTGCGCATGATGATGCGATCGGTCCGCCCGCCCCGATAGCCGGCCAGCACACCCAGGGTCACCCCGATGATGCCGGCAAACGCAACCACCGCAACCCCGACCAGGAGCGACACCCGGGCCCCGTAGATGAGGCGGGACAGCACGTCGCGGCCCAGGCCGTCGGTGCCGAGCGGGTACTCCCAGTCGCCGCCCTCGACCCAGCCCGGGGGCAGCAGTCGAGCCACCAGGTTCTGTTGGCCGGGATCGTGGGGGGCGAGCAGAGGGGCGAAGATCGCGGCCAGCACCAGCAGCACGAGGAACACCACCCCGAACAGCCCGGCCTTGTCGTGGCGCAGCTCGCCCAGCAGCAGGCGCATGTTCGTGGTACGGCTTGCCCGTTCACCCCGACCGATGCCGGTCAGAGCCAGCTCGTGGCCGGCCACCGACTCGATGTCGTGAAGCTCCCTGGTCGTCACCTGATCGCTCACGGCACGGCACCGATCACGACCGAACTCATGACCGGACTCATGACAGGGTGATCCTGGGATCGACCCACTTGTAGAGGATGTCGACCACCACGTTGACCACGACCACCAGGATCGAGGCGACCAACACGATGGTCGACAGCAGGAACAGATCGCGGCGCTGGATGGCCTCCAGGGCGAACAGCCCGAATCCGGGCCAGGCGAACACCTTCTCCACCACCACGGTGAATCCGGCCAGGGCCCGGGTGACCTCCCAGCCCGACATGGTCAGCACCTGGACGCCGGCGTTGCGCAGGGCGTGCTTGGCGATCACGGTTCGTCGGGCCATGCCCTTGGCCCTCGCCGCCTTCACGTACTGGCTGTTGAGTTCATCGATCATGGCCGAGCGCACCACCATGGTCAGCCGGCCCAGGGCGGGGAGAGCCAGGGCGACGGCCGGCAGCACGAGCTGACTCGGATCGCCATAGCCGCCGACCGGCAGCCAGTCGAGGCGCACGGCGAAGATGATGATCAGCATCAACCCCACGAAGAACTGCGGCATCGACAGACCGGCCAGGCTCAGCGTGACCAGCAACCGGTCGAGCAGGCCGCCGGGCCGGATGGCGGCGATCATACCGATGGGCAGGGCCAGCGCGATGGCCAATGTCATCCCGGCCGCCACCAGCAACAGGGTCTTGGGCAGGGTCTGGCCGATGATGTCGATGGTGGAGCGGCCGGGCTGCCACAGCGACTCGCCGAAGTCGCCCCGGGCCAGCCCGGCGATGTAGTCACCGAACTGGACGATGATCGGCCGATCGAAGCCCAGTTCGGCCTCCCGGGCCGCTCGTTCCTCCTCGGTGGCCTCCAGGGGAACCACGAAGTCGACGGGGTCGGTGAACAACCGGGTCAACAGGAAGACCACGATCGAGGCGGCAACCACCACGAACAGTCCTTGTCCTATTCGACGAACGGAGTACGACAACATCGACGACGGGTTCCCCTGGGGCGACCGAGGTTTCGGTTAGTTTCGCTTGGCAGATTGGATGTTCACGATCAAGTCAAGTTTCGGCGACGTTTGGCCGGAGGCCAAACTCGAGGCGACGGGCGCCGTCCCGTCGCACCCCTATCCGGTGACCGACATCTCCGCCACCAGGAGCTTGGAGTCGACCCGGGGGGTCCACTGCATGCGCTCGCTGAGGCCGTAGATGTCCTCGTTGTTGATGAGCCAGACGAAATAGGCCTGGTCGTAGGCAAGCTGGACTGCTTCCTGGTAGATCCCGGCCCGGGCGTCGGGGTCGAGTTCACTTCGACCGGCATCGATCAGATCCGACAGTTCCTGATCGCTGTTGGAGCTGCCGATACCGCCGGCCTGGTAGTAGGTGCTGAGCTGGCGATCGGCATCGAGGATGTCGTTCGAGCTGGAGACGAAGATGGCATCGGCCCGGCTTTCCCGGTCGAACAGGACGTCCAGGTACTCACCGAACTCGGGGAGCTGGAGATCGACCACCAGGCCGGCCTCCTCCCAGTAGCCGGCCACGGCCTGCACCAGCTCGGCGTCCAGCAGCCACCGGCCGCTCGATTCGCCGACCAGGGTGATGGTCTCACCGGCCACCCCGGCGTCCTCGATCAGCTGGGCGGCCTGTTCGGGGTCGTAGGGATAGGCCTCCAGGTCAGGGTTGTGACCGAGAATGGAGGGGCTCAGCAGCTGGCCGGGATCGACCACGGCGTAGCCCCCGAACAGGCTCTCGGCGATGGCGTCCTTGTCCACGGCCAGGTTGAGGGCCGTTCGCACATTGACATCGGCGGTGATGCCCTCGTCGGCGTCGAGGATCAGCACCGGATGCTCCTGACCCTGGGCCGTGGCCTCCTTGGGCGCCTGGGGCACATCGGACGGGTTGAGATTGGTGATCACGTCGTAGTCGCCCGACAGCAGACCGGCGAAGCGGCTGCCCGATTCGGTGACGAAACGGTACTCGACATTCTGGACGGCCGGAGCGTCGGCCCAGTAGTCGGGGTAGGCCGCCAGCGTGACGCTCTCGCCCCGGACCCACTCCACCAGCTGGTACGGTCCGGTGCCGGCGGAGGACTCACTCAGATCCTCGGCATCCGCTGCGGTGGCGGGAATCATCTTCAGCCAGTACATGCGCGATGGCAGCACACCGTCTGGAGCCTCGGTGGTGATGTTGACGGTGAGGTCGTCCACCGCTTCGGCTCCGGTCAGCACACTGAAGAAGCCGTCGTTGTCGGTCACACCCTCCTCGATGAGACGGATCATACGCTCGACCGAGGCCACCACGGAGTCGGCGTTGAACGGCTCACCGTTGTGGAAGGTGATCCCATCCCGCAGCGTGAACTGCCAGGTGGTGTCGTCGATCTGGGTCGGCATCTCGGCGGCCAGACCGGGCCCCAACTCACCGTCGGGAGTACGAGCCAGCAGGGTCTCGTAGATGTTGTCGTTGACGGCACGCTCACCGCCGTCATCGACCAATTGCGGATCGAGGCTGGTCGGCTCCGAACCGAGGGCGATGGTAAGGCTTGCCCCGTCGGCTGCGTCACCGGCGGCCTCCTCGCCGTCCTCGGCCGGTTCCTCGGTGTCGGCCTCCTCGTCACCGGCGTCGGCCGCCTCCTCTGTGGTCTCATCGGTCGATTCGGCGGCATCGGTGCCGTCGTCCCCGTCGTCATCGCCGCATGCCGCCAGCAACAACATCAATGGCAGCAACACTGCAATCAGCAGCCTGCATAGCTTCACCATGGTTCTCTCACCCTTTTCTTTCACCCTGTATCTACAGCGTGCCGAGACGAACCCTTCGCCACGGCCAGGCCCAGTGTATACAATGGACATGAGGCATGGTCAATACACCCACGGCCGAATCGGACGATTGGAGCCGATCCGTAACCGGTCGATAGGTAGCTGACAGGATGGTGGCCCATGACGGGGCGACGAGACACAACGAATGGACAGACGTCGGGCGCCAAGCCGACCGTGGCACGCCGAGCCGGCACGACCTTGGGCGACACCCACACCCCACTGCGGCTGGCCGTCACCGATGCCATCAGGGATCGCATCGCCGACGGTCGCTACCCGCCGGGCAGCCGACTGTACGAAGAGGCCATCGCCGACGAACTGGGCGTGTCCCGCAACCCCATTCGGGAGGCATTCCAGGTGTTGGCGGCCGAGGGGTTCATCGAGATCGAACCCCGTCGGGGAGCCCGGGTGGCCTCCGTCGACCGGCGTCGGGCGGCCGAGATCTTCGAGGTCAGGGCCGCCCTGGAGGGTCAGGTGGCCGAGCTGGCCGCCACCAAGGGCGACGAGGTGGCCTGCAAGGAACTGGGGGACATCTTCGACGCCGGGGCCCGGGCCGTGGCCGACCACCGACTCGACGCCCTGCCCAAACTCAACACGCAGTTCCACGAACACCTGGCGTCGATGGCCGACAACCAACTGCTGGCCGACATGCTCCAGCAACTGGCCGGAGTGGTGCGCTGGATCTACGCCGAGCGTCTCCCCCAGCGGGTCCAGGGCTCATGGCATGAACATTCCGAGATCGTGCAGGCTGTCGTCGACGGCGACCCAAGCGAGGCTCGACGCCTGGCCGTGGCCCACGTGGAGTCGGCCCGCGACGCCTATTTCGCCGGCCACGGCGCTGCTACCGACTGAAACCCCTCCCCCGGTCAGAAACCGCGGACGGCGCCGCCGTCGACCCGGATAGCGGTACCGGTGACGAACGAGGCCCGGTCGCTGCACAGGAACACCACGACGTCGGCCAGTTCCTCGGCCCGGCCCAGGCGACCCATGGGGGTGTTGGCGATGTGCTCGGCCCTGACCTCCTCCGGCGTGCGCCCCTCCAGTCCGGCCCGGGCCGCCTCGAACCGGGCCAGGGCACCGGTGTCGAACTGGCCGGTGACCACCACATTGACCGTGACGTCGGGGGCCAGGTCGACGGCCAGGGACCGGGCGGCGGCCGCCACCCCCGATCGGAACACCGACGACAGGGCCAGGTCGGTGGAGGCCTCCACCACCGAACGAGCGGTCAGGGCCACGATGCGTCCCGCCTCCGACTGCCGCAGCTCGGGCGCGGCGCGGCGCATGGCGGCCAGGGCCGGGCGCAACATGGCCTTGTAGGCCCGCTCGTCGGCCTCGTCGTCCTGGTCGAGCAGCGAGCCCACCCCTCCCCCACCGGTGTTGACCACCAGGATGTCGAGCCCTCCCAGTCCGGCTACCGCCTCGTCCACCAGCCCGGCCGCCACCCCGTCGGAGGTCAGATCACCGGTCAGGGCGAGGGCCGCCCCGATGCGATCCCGAGCCGCCTCGGCCCGGTCCTGGTTGCGACTGGTCACCGCCACGGCACAGCCCTCGGCCACCAGCCCGGCCGCCGTGGCCAGCCCCAGGCCCGACGACGATGCCAGCACCAGCGCCCGACGCCCCTGCAATCCCAGATCCATGACTCAGCCTCCCAGGAAGACGGTTCGCAACGAGGTGTAGAAGTCCATGACCGTGGGCCCCAGCTGCTCCCGATGGGTGCCGGTACCCGAGGCCTTGATGCCACCGAACGGGGCGTTGAAGGCGGCCCCGACCGTGGGCCGGTTGACCCGCACCGTACCGGCCTCGACCGAACGGGCGAAGCGCATAGCGGAAGCCAGATCCCGGGTGCAGACGGACGACGTCAGCCCGTACTCGTTGTCGTTGGCCCGGGCCAGGGCGGCGTCGAGATCGGCGATTTTCTCGAAACCGACCACCGGTCCGAACACCTCCTGGCACGACAGGGCCATGGTCGGGTCGGCGTCCCGCAAGACGGTGGGCGGATAGAACCAGCCGTGCTCGGTGTCGGCCGTCGACAGCCGAGTCCCGCCGGTGACCACCTCGGCACCGGCGGCCACGGCGGCGGCAATTGTGGAGTCCATGGCCACCACCGCCCGCTCGTCCACCAGCGGCCCCATGGTCACCTCGGCGCGGTGGCCGGAGCCCACCACCTGGGTGCCGGCCAGCTCGACCACCCGCTCCAGCAGCTCGTCGTGAACCGACTCGGCCACCAGAATACGACCGGCAGCGGTGCAGGCCTGACCGGCCATGGTGAAGCTGGACCGAGCCACCACGTTGGCCGCCACCTCGAGGTCGGCATCGGCCAGGACAACCACCGGGTTGTTGCCCCCCAGCTCGAGCTGGACCCGGCGGCCGAGATTGATTGCGTCGTGGATGCGACGACCAACAGCGGTGGAGCCGGTGAAGGTCACCGCCGTCACCCGCTCGTCGGCCACCAGGTGGGCGCCGGCGGCGTCGCCGTGCACGGTGTTGACCACACCGGTGGGAAAGCCGGCTTCGAGAAAGGCCTCTCCGAGCCGCTCGCCGGTGCGGGGCGTCATGGGCGACGGCTTGAACACCACGGTGTTGCCGGCGGCCAGGGCCGGGCCGATCTTGCGGCTGGCCAGGTTGAGAGGAAAGTTCCATGGCGTGATCACCCCGACCACGCCCACCGGGGTCCGCTCGGAGTAGACCAGGGCGCCGGCATCGTCGGATGGGTAGGTGACCCCGGTGAGGCGGATGGCCTCCGCCGCGTACAGCTCGAGGTTCTTGGGGGTCCGCCCGGCCTCCATCCGAGCGGCCGAAATCGGTTTGCCCATCTCGGCCACGATGTCGTCGGCGATCTCGTCGGCTCTGGCCGCCAGCACTCGGGCCGCCGCTTCCAGCAACTCGGCCCGCTTGCCCGGTGCGGTGGCGGCCCAGGCGTCGGCCGCCTCAACCGCGGCGGTGACGGCATCGGCCACATCGTCGGCCGTCGACTGTGGCGCCGTCGACACCAGCCATCGGGCGTCGGCCGGATTGCGGCGCTCCAAGGTCGCCCCATCGCCGGCCGGTCGCCGTTCACCCCCGATGCGGTTCAACACCTCGGCCACCGGTCGCTGCGGCACCTCCTGTATCCGGCTGGTCATGGCCTGCCCTTCCTGGTCATCGTGCTCCTGTCTGCGACGCTCATGCGTTTTCCGTGCGCTGGTCAGGCGGTCATTGCACCGGGGGTGCGGTCCAGTTGTCCCACTTGGAGAAGTCGGCTTTCTTGCCCAGCGACTCCAACAGGGCGGCGATTGCGGCCTGGCAGCAGGCGATGTCGTCGGCGGTGTGACCGCCGCTGACCCCGACCCCTCCGACCACGGCCCCGTCGACCTCGATGGGCCAGCCCCCGACGAAGATGGTGAAGCGGCCGCCGTGCATGTTCATGATGCCGAAGGCCTCCTCACCGGGTTGGGCGTTGGTGTAGGTGTGGGTGGGGCGGCGATGGCAGGCGGCGGTGAACGCCTTGTTGACGGCGATCTCCACGCTGGTCGGCTTGCCCCCGTCCAGGCGACGGATGGCGATGGGCCAGCCCCCGGCATCGGCAATGCAGATGGTCTCGGCCACGCCCCGCTCCTCGGCCACCCGCTGGGCGGCGTCGAGCATCAGGTTGGCCTCGGCCAGAGTCAGTTGCTGGACCTCGATCATGGATCAATCCTCCGGTTCATCGATTTCGGTTCATGGGTTCGCGGGCCATCGGTCGATGTGGGCCTGCCAGACGAGGGCGGCGGCCACCACATCCTGAATGGCCACCCCCTGTGTTTCGAAGATAACGGGCCCGACCCGATCACTCGACCGCCCGGCGCTCGGCGACCCAGCACTCGACGGCCCGGCGCCCGGCGACCCCGGCGCCCGAACGCGAACCGTGCCGGCCAACACATCGGCCAAGTCGAGCACCTGATCCCAGCGGATGGTGCCGGCCTCGACGGCGTGGATCAGGTCGCCGCATTCGGAGGGGGCTCCCTCGATCGAGTCGGTGATGACGGCCGAGGCCCGGGCGAACAGCGCGGGGTCGAGTTCGCACCGTTCCGGCTTGGTCGCTCCGGCGGCACAGACCAGGGCGTGATCGACGATGGCGTCGGCGGCGACGATGGGCTCGTTGGCCGAGGTCACGGTGACCACGACGTCGGCATCGGCCACCGCCTCGGCCGACGACCGGCAGGCCCGGACCGGAATCCCCTTCGAGCGTCCGGTGGCGGCCAGAGCCTCGGCCGCGTCGGGCCGGCGCCCCCACACCCGGATCTGGTCGACGTCGAGGGCCCGGGCCAGCATGGTGAGGTGGGGAAGGGCCTCCCGGCCGGTGCCCAACACCGCGGCCAGCGAGGAGCCGGGCCGGGCCAGGCGGTCGATCACCACATGACTGAGGGCCGGGGTCCTGGCCTCGGTCAAGGGACCGCCGTCCATGGTGCACAGCAGCCGGCCGTCGAGATCGAACAGCACCACGTGGAAGGTGAAGCGGCCGTCGACCGTGGCATAGACCTTGCCGCCGGTCACCCCCACGGCCGGGACGGCGGCGGCCATGGCCGATGCCATGGCGTCGGCGGTGCGGGCCCTGACCCGAACCGTGGTGGCGGCCCGGCCGCCGGCCAGATCGGCGAAGGCTTGGGCCGTGGCCTCGACCAACCGGCGCATCAGGTCGGCGTTCACCAGTTCGGCGACCCGCTCGGTATCGAGATGAACGATGGGCCGATGGGACGGGCCATCGGTCGGCGACGCCGACGACGAATCCGCCGGAGACGACGCCGGGGACACCGAAGCTGCCGAGGACGACGACGACATCGAGGGCACTGGGGACGACGAGGACGACGGATTCATTTGCTCGGATCGATCAGAGTTCACGTATCGGGCGCCGCTACGATGGACGTTCGAGATCTTGCATACAGTATGCGAGACCGTCTCGGCTTGGCCACGGTAGTGGCAGGGAAGGGGACACGTCAATGCGCTTCGGGGTGCAGACGGCGCTGCAGAACACCACACCGGACGAGCTGCGACCATTGTGGCGCCGCATCGAAGCCGCCGGCTACGACTGGATCTCGATCTGGGACCATTTCTACGGTGTGGGTGGGGCCACCTCGAACCTGGAAGCGGTATCGATGCACACCGCGCTGGCTATGGAGACCAGCACGGTCCGCTGCGGGGCACTGGTGTACTGCGTCGACTATCGACCGATCGCCGTGCTGGCCAACGCCATGGCCACCATCGATCACCTCAGCGCCGGCCGGGTCACCCTCGGTCTGGGCGCCGGCTACCACGAGGCCGAGTATCAGGCCTACGGCTTGGCCTTCGATCCGCCGGGGCGGAGACTGGACCGGGTGGCCGAGACGGTCGAGGGGTTGCGAGGCCTGTTCACCGGCAAGCCCACCACCGTGGACGGCGACCACGTGCAGCTGACCGACGCCGTGTGCGAGCCGGCCCCGGTCCAGGCTCGGATGCCGATCTGGATCGGCGGGGGCGGCGAGCGGCGGACCATTCCCATGGCCGGCGCCATCGCCGACGGCTGGAACGTGCCCATGGCCACCCTGGAGGACTTCACCACCAAGTGCGCCATCCTCCGCCGGTCGGCCGAGAATGCGGGACGGGAACCGGGCGAGGTCGAGGCCTCGGTCAGCCTGGGCCTGTGCTGGGACCGGTCCCGGCTGCGGGATCGGTTCGGGGAGCGGGCCGACGTGCTGGCTCCCAGCATCCTGTCGGGGTCGACCCAGGAGGTCATCGACCGGGTTGCCGCCTACGGGCGGGCTGGGGCCGATTGGGTCTTCGTGTCGGTCCGGGCTCCATTCGACGGTGACGAACTGGACCGCTTCGCCACCGAGGTCATCCCGGCCCTGGGCTGAGCGCATGATGGCGAACCGTCGAGCAGACCCAACCCATCGATGACCGAGACCACCGCTCCCGCCGAGGCGGCAACGCAGGACCGGCGGCCGCGCTGGCTGGCGTTTCTGGCCGTGTGCGTGGCCTACCTGGCCACCACCACCGGCGAGTCATTGCTTGCTCCCATCTACCCGGTGGCGGCTCCCGAACTCGATCTCGACCTGACCGGGGCCGGCGTCGCCTTCTTCACCCTGGCCTTCTCCATCGCCGTGGCCAACATCGTCAGCGGCGTGCTGCTGCGATCGATGGCGGCCAACCGGGTCCTGGCTCTTGCTCTGGTGACCAGCGCCGCCGGTAGTGCGGCCGCGGCCACGGCCCAGGGCTCGGTCCGGTTCCTGGCCGCCCAGGTTCTGGTGGGGGCGGGGGCGGGGCTGCTGTACCCGGCGGCCATCATGTCGGTCGGGGTGTTCGCCGGCGACAACCGCCGGGGTTTCGCCATGGCGGTGTTCGGGGTCTTCTTTTCCGGCGGTCTCACGCTGGCCGCCGTCCTGGCCTCGGTGGGCTCCAACGTCGACTGGCGGCTGTCGTTTTTCATCGGCTCGGTGCTGACCGTCGTTGCCTCCCTCGGGGTGTGGCCCATCGCCGGCAGCCCCCGTAGCGAACAGCACGGCCCGCTGTTCGCCGGGCTCCGGGCCGTGCTGGGAGCACCGACCGCGGTCGGCGTGGTCGGCGGCATCTCCCAGTACGCCACGGTGTCGTTCTTTCCTGTCTTCGCTGTGACGGTGTGGGAGCTCACCGAGAGCCGAGCCGCCCTGGCCCTGGCCGTGGGCCGCGTCCTGTCCATCCCGGCCAAACTCATCTCCGGCGCCTTGGCCGACAAGGCCGGCCCCATTCAGGCGGCCCGGGCCAACGGCCTGTTGTTGACCGCCGTCGGGGCCTTGTGGGCCCTGTCCCCCAATGTGCCGGTGGCCGTGGCCGGCGGTGTGGCCTTCACCGCCGTGGTCAGCGGGCTGTTCCCGCTGGCCAACCTGCTGGCGTTCGAACGGGTCGGCCGCAAGGGCGGCGCGTTGGGTGCGTTCCGGTCACTGCAACTGGGGGCCGGCGCCGTGGCCGGCTTCGTGATCGGCCTGGTGGCCGAGGCCGCAGGGCTGCGACCGACCGTCGCGGTAGTGAGCCTGCTACCGGTGGTGCTGCTGACCCTGCGGCGGGTTGGCGAGTAGCGTCGGACCCGAGGATGCGCCTCGTGGGACCTACAGGAACGCCTCTGCGCTCAGAACAGCAGATCGAGTCGGGCGACTCCCCAGGCGATGTGCCACAGGGCGTAGTAGGCCAGCCGGAAGGCCAGCATCCAGAGGAATCCGAACCGCCAGAACATCCACACCTGGACCACGCCGAACACCGTGAGGTGGACTGCGCTGAAGGCGGCGGTGCCGAGAGATGCGGCGTACACCGCCTGCAACACGGCCTCGATGAGGGCGACCGGGATGGCGATCCGCCAGAAGGTCACGTCGAACCCGGTCGGGGGCCCAAAGATGGCGACCAATACGGCGATCGGTACTGCGTGCAGCACGACCTCGACGAAGACGGCAATCGCCGGGTAGAACCGGAGCGCGTCAGGCATGGCGACGTTGGTGTCCTCGGCGTAGCGAAGGACGAGGTCGGCGCCGATGGCGGCCGCTGCCAGCAGCGGCACCATCCAGGCGATGACGGAAACGGCGTCCCTCCACGGGCCGGGGCCGAGCACGGCAAAGTCCGAGGCCTGCTCGAGATAGGCGATCGTGCCGAAACCGACGATGGTGGCGCCGGTCATCACCCATACCGGGTCCACCGACCCGAAGAAGGGCTCGAATACCGAGCGGTCGACCCGGACCTGCCACGCGGTCAAGCCGATCGCCATTATGGAGATCACCAGGAACGCAGCCATCCCCGTCCAGTCGATCTTTCGCCTCATCGCTTCGCGGTAGTCGGCGACGGTTCCCCCATGCCAACCGCATCCATGGTGCGGGTGGCGACCACTGCGCAGCCGGTATCGAGGAGGTCCTCGACCACGACGTCTCCCATCTTGACCGGAGCCCGCACCCGGACATTCCTCAGCGCCCCGCAGGCGGCCAGAACCAGGTCCTTGGGGATCTCGCCATCGGTCTTCACCGGAAGCCGGGGCCACAGCCCACCGGTGATGGCAACCGTGGTGGCGACCGACCGGCGGGGGTCGGTGTGTTCCTGCTGGGCGTAGCGGTCACCCTTGCGGCACGACGACCCTCGGATCTCGATGATGTCACCGTGGCTGTCCTCGTCGACCTCGAGCCGGCAACCGAGGGGACAGCCGATGCACAGATAGGCGTAGGTGGTTGTGTCGGAGGGGTCGTCGCCGGTGGTGGTCATCGGGGAATCACCTCGACCTGGAGGGCGTCTCCCTGGAACCCTTCGAGCACGCCGGGGCGAAGCTTGAGGGTGACCATCTCGGCCGGCACCACATAGCGCAGCCGGCGTTCATGGACCGCGGTGCCATCGGCGTCGGTGAGCCGGAGCATGCTTTTCTCCAGCGGTTTGCGGACCCTCAGATACACCGTGTGGGGTTGGTCGGTGGTCACCGTGTGAGGAACGCAGTAGCTGACGTTGGATCCGGGCTGGAGACGCACATTGTCGTGTGGTGGAAACGCCCCCTGGGCGTAACGACCGGCGTGGTAGCCGGCCAGTTGGGCTTCGGCGCTGACGAAGTCGACCAGATCGTGGATGTGCACCACGTTCCCGCAGGCGAACACGCCGTCACGCGAGGTCTCCATCGTGCTGGACACCACCGGTCCCGATGTGGTTGGGTCGAGTCGAAGTCGCAGTTCCCGGGACAGCTCGTTTTCGGGGATGAGTCCGACCGACACCAGCAGCGTGTCGC
>JAHEJM010000106.1 GCA_024638815.1 Acidimicrobiales bacterium
ATGGACGGTCCGAGCAAGGCCAGCACGCCGACGGCGAAGGCGATGTCGGTGGCCATCGGTACACCCCAGCCGGCGGTGCCGTCACTGCCAATGGTGGCCATGAGGTAGAGCCCGGCCGGCAGCACCATTCCGCCGACGGCGGCGATGGCCGGCAGGGCGGCAACCCGGGGATTGGCCAGATCGCCGCTCACCAACTCGGATTTGATCTCGAGGCCGACGACGAAAAAGAACAACACCATCAGGGCGTCGTTGACCACTGCCTCTAGCGGTTTGTCGAATACATTCCAGTCCCCGAGCTGGAGGTGGAAATGGGTCTCCCACAGGTGGTGGTAGGACTCGCCGAGCTCACCCGGGAGGTTGACCCAGATCAGAGCGGCCGCAGTGGCGATCAGCAGCAGCACGCCCGACGCCGTCTCCTGTGCCAGGAAACGGACCATCGGTCGGGCCAGATTCCTGGCGAGCGCTGTGTCGCTTCCGCTCCACGCTTCGTCTCGTACTTTTATCGACGCTTCAGCAGACACGGGATCCAGATCGGCGGAACAAACCGCCTGGTTGAGGGACTATGGGCAATACGCATCGATGCTACCCCAATGGGCGGGACCAGCACCTATTGGTGTAGCTCCATTTGTACGATGGTGCCGTTGTCGACGGTTTTGAAGTCAACCGAGGAGCTGAGGCGGCGCATGAGGGGCACACCGAAAGCCCCCTCGATGTTGAGCCGATCGGGGTGGGTGATGTCCGGCACCTGGTGCGTGGTCGACATTCCCGGCCCTTGATCCTTGACGGCCAGACGGACTATGCCGTTGTCGACTTCGCAGCTCACGGCCACCCGGCGGCTGCCGTCGTTGGACAGGTTGGCCTCGATGGCATTGGTGGTGGCTTCGGAGGTGACCCAGCGAAGGTCGTCCAATCGCTCGCCTTGTAGCGCCTCGACGGCGTTGGTGGCCGCGGCCACGATCATGCGGACCACCGCGACGAAATCGAGACGTGACGGAATGTCGATTTCTACGAGTCCGCCATGGACCGAATCTTCGGGTTCCACTTGTTTACTACGTTAGCTCACTTTCTCAGCCACAGGCATAACAGGAATCAGGGCGTCGAGCGGTTGTTCGTCGAGCCGGACACCGACGTGATACTCGAACCAGATCGAGAACCGGGCGATGTTTCCGGCCGACGGCCGACGAAGCCAGGGCCAGGGATGGACCAGGCCCGGATTGATGCGGCCGGCGTGCTGTCGCCAACCGGGCACCGGCGCAAAGGTAGCGGCAACCGACCGCCGATTCAAGGCGGCCGAGGGTGAACCCAGCCACAGTTCGAGCGGTCGCCGACCGGCCAACTCGGCCAGGGCCTCGACCAGGAACACCAACCGCTTGGCCGACAGCTGGAGGCGCGCCAGCAGAGCACGATCGAACACGAAGGCGGCGGGAAGGTCGGGGTGGGCGGCCAGGGCCGGATCCCTATCGCCCAACGACTCGGCCGTGACCCACACCACCTCGGGGGGTTCGTCTCCAGCCCACGGCATGGGCCGATCCGGCCCGGCGGTGGCGTGGAGGTCGGAGTCGTGACTCAACCTGGGATCGGCATCGATCGGTTCGTGGGCCGGGACCGGGGCCGGCTGGTCGATCGGGCAGTCGGCGACATGGTCACAGCTGGCACACAGCCCGGGGGCTCGCCGCTCCACCTGCCATCGGGTGAATTGATAGGGACGAAGGGCGTCGACGCCGGATGCCAGCTGCCAACCCAGGCGGTTGGCCGCCCGCGAGCCGTCCAGAAGATGGGTGAAGAAGTAGTCCTCGCCCTCCCGCCAATCCCGACCGAGGCGAGTGGTCCAGTGGGCGGCCAACCACAGCCGGGCCTGACCCGGCAGCCGGCCGTCATCCTCCAACTCGTCGGTGGTGGCCTCGATACACCCCATGGACGTATCCCATCCCGGGCGCCGATCGGATCCGTCGGCTCGAGGCGGAAGCCGGCCGACGCGGGCGTAGCGGTGGCGGGCGTACTCCTGCCACAGGAGTTCGAGGCGGAAACGGTGTACGTCGGCCTCCGGGCCGGCATCGGCCGCCTGATGCCACACGGTGGGAAGATCGAGGAGCCCGTGACGGATGTAGGGCGACAGTCCGCTGACCCCCCGCTCGGGAAGGGGATAGACGTTGTTGCGGGTCCGGGAGTAGTCGGTGAGGTCGAGCGCGGCCAGCGCCCGATCGGCCCAGGACTGCCCGCCTCGGATGGGCGACACCGAACCATCCGCTCGATACAGACCGTCGAGGTGGCGGGCGACGAACTCGGCCGCCGCCTCGGGACCGGGCTCGGGCTGCGGGAGCAGTTCACTCATGATCCTCGAATCGGCCGATGATCGTGGATTTGCACCGTTCGGGGACAATCGCCCACGAGTAACCTGGAAGGGGTGGATGTCGCAGCCACAACCGTGGACGTGTTGAAAGACGGACAGCTTGTCCATCTGGAAACCGTGCCGGCCCAGGACGCCTGCTACGGCAGGCTGGATCGGCCGCTGCCGGCCGCCGTCGAGCACTGTGACCTCTACCGCCATCAGGCCGAGGCCATCAACGCCATCCGGGACGGGCGATCGACGGTGGTGGCAACCGGAACCGCCTCGGGCAAGTCGCTCTGTTTCCAGCTGCCGATTGCCGAGTCGGTGGTGACGGGGCTGCGTTCGGGCACCTCCCTCCTGCTGTATCCGACCAAGGCCCTGGCCCAGGATCAACTCCGGGCGTTCGGGCAGCTCGACATCCCCGGGTTGAAGGCGGCGACCTACGACGGCGACGCCTCGCGCCAGGAGCGGTCGTGGGCCCGGGCCAACGCCAACGTGGTGCTCACCAATCCCGAGATGGTGCATCACGGCCTGCTCCCCCACCATGGTAAATGGGCCACGTTCCTCAAGCGGCTGGACTACATCGTGGTCGACGAACTCCACGTGTTTCGCGGTGTGTTCGGCAGTCACCTGGCCCACGTCATTCGCCGGCTACGACGACTGTGTCATCGCTACGGGAGCGACCCGACCTTCGTGTTCTGCTCGGCCACCATCGGTGAACCCCAGATCCTGGCCGCCGAGCTGTGCGGCAAGTCGGTGGTCGCCATCACCGACGACGGTTCCCCCTGCGGACCCCGCCATATCGCCCTCATTCAGCCGGCCCACATCGACGTCGATCGAGGGATCCGCCAGTCTCCGGCCACCGAGACGATTCGAGTGGTCAGCGACCTGGTCAAGGCCGATCGCCGGGTCATCGCCTTCTGCGGAAGCCGGGCCCTGACCGAGCGGGTGGCGGCCGGGGTGGCCCGCTCGCTGGGACCGGAGCTGGCCGACACCGTGCGGCCCTACCGCAGCGGCTACCTGGCCGCCGAGCGCCGGGAGATCGAGGCCGAATTGGCTTCCGGGGAGCTGCGGGCCGTGGTTGCCACCAGCGCCCTGGAACTGGGGGTCGACATCAGTGGCCTGGACGCCACCGTGCTCTGCGGCTTTCCCGGAACGGTGGCTTCCATGTGGCAACAGTTCGGCCGGTCGGGACGGAACCGGCAGGAGTCACTGTCGGTGCTGGTGGCGGGCGAGGATCAGCTTGACCAGTGGTTCGTGGCCCACCCCCGCCAGCTGTTCGAGCGACCACCGGAACCGGCGGTGGTGAACGTCACCAACCCCAACATCGTCGACCCCCATATCGGCTGCGCCGCCTACGAACGGCCGCTGCAAGCCGACGACGAGCGCTGGTGGCCCGATCTTGACGACATTGTGCACCGCAACGTGCTGGCCGACCGGCTACGGATCCGGCCCGACGGCCTGGGCCTGCCCCGGGCGGTGTGGGACGGCGACGGGCTGCCGTTCCACCGCATCGCCCTGCGTTCGGCCTCCGGCGGTGAACTGCGCATCATCGACACCGAGGACGATCTCGTGGGCACGGTGGAGATGAGCCGGGCCTGCCACGTCGTACATCCCGGTGCCATCTACCTGCATCGAGGTCAGCCGTGGTCGGTGGTCGACCTCGATCTGGCTGCCCGGGCGGCCATGGTCGAACCGGCCGACGGCAAGACCTGGACCCAGGCTCGGTCCCGGATCGATATCGAGGTCCTCGACACCGGCCGGACCAAAGAGGTCGGGCGATCGCGGCTCCATCTGGGACAGGTCCGGGTGACGACCGAGGTCACCGGCTACCAGATCAAGGCCGTGGGCAGCCGGGACGTTCTGGGCCAGGAGGACCTGGACCTGCCCCCCGAGGAGCTGGTGACGACGGCGGTGTGGTACGAGTGGCAACCGGAGCTGATCGCCCAGGCCGGGATCCGGGAGTTCGTGCTGCCCGGTGCGCTGCATGCCGCCGAGCACGCCGCCATCGGCATCCTGCCCCTGTTCACCATCTGCGACCGCTGGGATGTGGGCGGCGTGTCGATCGCCGCCGCCCCCCATACCGGCCTGCCCTCGGTATTCATCTACGACGGCTATCCGGGTGGTGCCGGCATTGCCGAGCTGGCCTTTTCGGCCGCCGATCGCCATCTGGGGGCCACGGCCGAGGTGTTGGAGGCCTGCCCCTGTTCCGCCGGCTGCCCATCGTGTGTGCAGTCGCCGAAGTGCGGCAACGGCAATGAACCGTTGGACAAGGCGGCGGCACTGGCCCTGCTGGCCAACACACTGGGCGACGCCGAGCCGTTCTAGGAACTACTCCACCCGCATGGAAACCGACGCCGTCATGGTGACATCGTCGACCAGGGCACCGACCAGGGGAACCTCGGTGGCCGACCGGTAGATGAGGGTGGTGGTCACGGTGTCACCGGAGGCAGTGCCGCCGGTGAGCGACACCGAGAGCCGAGCCGCCCGCAGTCCCGGTGTGGAGCCGGTGGCCGCCCGCCGGGCGACCGTTGTGCTCGGTTCGACGGCAGCGGCCCGGGCCCCCTCCCGGGCTGCATGCCATAGCAGCACATGATCCCGGGCCACCAACCCGATCTGACCGATGGCCAGCATCAGCACGGCCACCACCGGCAGGGCCAGGGCCAGCTCGGCCGTGCCCTGGCCCTCATCGCCCGACATCAGATGATGCCACCGATCAGGGAGTCGATCACGGCATCCATCAGCCGGCCGACACCATCGGTACCGGTGGCCCAGGCCAACAGCAGCCCGGCCAGGGCGGCGGCGGCCAACATCACCAGGCCGTACTCGGCCGTGGCCTGGCCATCCTCGGAGAGGAGGCGGTTCTGTGTGTGGTTCATGGGTTCAAATCCGTTCGTTGGAATTCGATTCGTCGGGGGAAGCAGACGCGTCAGCCCTGCAGGCTGCGCACGGCGAGCAGGGCCAGGGGAACCACCGAGCCGACGATCACGGCCGGGAGCTGGCACATGACCAGGGGCACGATCAGCACCACCGGCAGGCGCCGCACCCTGGTCTCGATGACCCGGCGACGGGCCTGGTTGGCCTCATCGGCCAGTCGCTGCAGCAACGCTCCGACCGGGGCTCCGCCCTGGGCCGACACGACCAGGGCCGTGGTGAGAGGATGAAACTCGGCGCCCAGTTCGTCGGAGATTCCGACCAGGGCGTCGGCCAACAGCACGCCCCGCCGTTGGCCGGCACGAACCCGGGTGAACACTGGACGGACAGGTTCGGGACCTCGCTCCGACACCAGTTCCACCGCCTCGGCGATGGTGCCTCCGGCACCGACCACCACGGAAATGAGGTCGATGGTGGGGGCCAACGCCTCGCTCACCATTGCCTGACGGTGGGCCTGTTCCTGACGACGACGCCGACGCATGAGGAAGACCGCCGCCAACGCCGGTAGGACCATGGTCAGCGCCGGGCCGGCCGTCATTGCCGGCCTCCGGTGCTGTCGTGGTCGGCTGCCTGTCCCACGGCTCGCAGCATCCATCGCCAGCCGCCGTAGGAGAGGACCACAGCAGCGGCCACACAGGCGGCGCCGACGGGTTCCCGGAAATAGAGGTGGCGGGCATCGGCGTCGACGGCCGCCACCATGACCGAGAAAAGCCCCGGAGCCAGCGTGAGCAGCGCAGCCGAGGCCAGAGCCTGACCGGCGTGGGCCGCCGCCTCGTCCTCGGCCTGGACAAAGCCGATCAGGGTGAACCGAAGGCGCTGCAGGGCCGGGACCGCCGGCCCGCCGTGACGGGCCAGGGTGCCCAGGGTGGCGGCCAGCAGCTCGAGTCGCCGATCGCTCCCCTGGCTGCGGGCGGGAGCATTGACTGCGGCCTCCAGGGTGGTGCCGGCCCGCAGCGAACGGGCCGCCGGGGCCAGGAGGGTCGAGATCTCGTCGGGACCGGCGTCGAGCTCTGCCACCACCGTGTGGAGGCTGTGCCCCGACCGCAGACGCTGAACCAGCCGATCGACCACCACCGGGTACTGGCGGCCCAGGCGGCGGGCGGCGTCGACCCCCACCCGTCGACGGTGTTCCGCCACGGCGATCACCGCCAGCAACGGCCCGACCACGGCCGCCAGGGGGCTCGACCACAGCAGGCCCAGCACCACACACGTCGGCAGCGCCAACCACGGCATCACCGCCATGGCATCGGCCGGCCGTTGCCACATCGCTCCCCCGGCGGCGGCACCGACGACGAAGGCCGCTACGACGTCGACCACAACACCTCCAACTCGACCCGACCCAGGCTGGGCGCCCCGGACGGCACGGCAGCCACCGAACGCACTCGCCGATCACCGTTTCCATCCCGGGCCACGTGGACCACGGCGTCGACGGCATCGAGCACGTAGTGGCCGATGAGTTCGGGATCCAATGTGGCGTCGGCCAGGGACGCCAGCAGTTGCAGACGGCGTAGCCCGGACCGGGCATCGGTGGCGTGGCAGGTGGCCAGCGAGCCCTGGTGACCGGCGGTCAGGGCCAGCAACAGATCAAAGGCCTCGGCTCCACGGACCTCGCCCACCACGATGCGATCGGGCCGCATCCGCAGCGCAGTCGTCACCAGCTGCCGGAGCGAGACCCGACCCACTCCTTCACTGTTGGCCGGTCGGGCCTCGAGGCGGACGACATGGGGATGCTCGAACCGAAGCTCGGCGGTGTCCTCGATGGTGATGACCCGGTCGTGGTCCTCAATGTGGGGAGCCAACGAATTGAGCAGCGTCGTCTTGCCCGAACTGGTCGCCCCCACCACCAGCAGGCAGGCTCGTCGGGCCATCAGCTCGACCAGAACCTCGACCAGCGGGGGAGGCCCGAAGGCCTCGAGTTCGAGAGTCCGGTCGGCGAATCGCCGGATGGAAACGGCGGGGCCGTCGACGGCCAGCGGGGCAGCCACCACATTGACTCTGGCCCCGTCGGGAAGACGGGCATCGACGATGGGGGACAGTCGATCCGAGCGCAGCCCGAGGGGACCGAGGATGCGTTCGACCACGAGCGCAGTGTCGTGGTCGTCGAGCGACGTTCCGGCCGGCTCGATCCTTCCCGACCGCTCGACCCATACCGGACCCGGACCGTTGACCATGACCTCGGTGACCTCGGGATCAGCCAGCAGCCGCTCGATGGCCCCCAGCCCGTCGACCTCGGCTCGGGCCCTGACGACAACGTCGTCGACCGCCGAGCCGTCGAGTAGAGGCTCGGCCCTCCGGGCCAGGGTGCGCAGGGTGCCCAACCCGAGTTCGGGGTGATCGACCAGGTAGCGGGAGAGCGCCTTGTCGGCGTACCCATTCACCCCGCCACCGCCTTCAGAGGCCGAAGGGCTCGGGGGAGCCGGGCCGTGAGCAGTCCGGCATCGACGCTTCGGGCCACGGCAGGATCCCACCGTATGGACGACTCGATTGGGGCGTCGACTGCGTTCGAGATGTCACGGTGACCTAGTGGCCGACCGACCTCGTCGATCACGATGACGGCGTCGGGCCGATCCCATCGCCGGGCCGAGCGAAGGGCCAGATAGCAGGCCCTGGTGACCAGAAGCGAACGCGATGCCAGACCCAGGAGGTGGCGATGGACCGCAAGATCGGGGTGGGTACGCAGACCGACGTCAACGATGACCGTCCGAGCCTCGGCCGCCAGCAGCCGGGCCAGCAGTTCGACCCGATCTTCGGGCCAGGAATGCTCGGCCGACGAAGGCGGGCCGGGCCCATGACCGGGCGGCGCCGACCACGGCAGCAACGACAGCCCGTCGATGACGGGAATCTCGAGCCGGGCCAGGGACTGGGGCGGGGGGTTGTCGGCCCCGAGCCACTGGACGATTCCGGCCGGACCCGACCCCGGATTCCCAGCCACGCCGAGCACCCATTGGAGATCACCACCGATGTCGACCAGCACCACCGGCCCCTCGTCGGCTCGCAACAGGGCCAGAGCCGCCGCCATCACCGAACAGCCGACACCACCTTTGGCCGACCACAGACACAACACGATCCCGTCTCCTGACAGCAAGACTGCCCAGGCGGGATCGAGCAAGCCCGAAAACCGCGAATCCCCGACGTGCTCGTCGGGGAAGTGGCGGTAACCCTACCGTCGGGACCGGCCGGGAGCAACCCGGCTACTCGACGGTGACCGCGATGCTGCGCTGGGCTTCCTGACCACCGGCGGATCGGGATCTGACCACGATGGTGTACTCACCTGGTACGACCGGCGTGAAGTTCTGGCCGTGGTTCTGCCAACACGGGCCGGTGACCTCGGGCCAGCCCGGCGTGATGTAGGACTGACCCGCTCCCTGATAGTTGGCGATGGTGCACAGGTTGGTGGAGAAGGTGATCTTGAACGATCCGTCATCCCGAACCGATGCCGACAGCGGGCTCATGGTCAGCGTGGCCTCACCCTCGGTGGTGGTTGTGGCCTCGGTGGTCGTGGTGGTCGGCTGCGTGGTCGAGGTCGTGTTCGTGACGGTGGTGGCCGTGGTCACCGGCAGCGAGGTGGTCGTTGCGCTGGTGGAAGCCGACGTGGTCGAGCTCGATGTGGATGAGGTCGTCGACGTCGTCGACCGGGTGGTCGAGATCGTCGACGATGTGGCCCTTCGTCGGGTGGTCGACGGTCCGGCCACGTCGCCCGATGGTTGGATGACGGCGATGGTGGATCGGGCCGACACGTCACCCATGGTCACGGTGAGGACGGTCCGACCGGCGGCGACGGCACGGATCGTGGTTCCTTCCACGGCGGCGACGGCGGCGTCCTCGACCATGAGCACCGCCGATTCCAGAGCCTGGGGATCGAGCGGGGTGCCGTCGGACAGCACGCCGGTCACCTCGACCTGAATGGTCTGACCCGCCTCGAGTCTGATCCGCTCCGGCTCGACACCCAGCTCGGCCAGCACCGCCTCGGAAGCGTTTGCCTCCTCCTCCCGTGACGGCAGCCCGGCCAGAAACTCGGCCTCGGCTTGCTGTTGGGCCGCCGCAAGCTGCTCGAGATCGCCCTGGGCCCCGATCCCGACCGGAACCGGGAAGCGGTAGGTGATGGTCAGACTACGGCCCGGTTCGAGGTCGTCGTAGCCGATGGTGGCCACCGGTGGATCGGTGGAGAACTCACTTGGCGATGGCTGGAACGAGTCGGCGACGGCATCGAAATCGACCGCACCCTGAGCGGGCTCGACCAGGGTCGACGGCAGCACCTCATAGTGGTTGCCGGAACCGGCCTCGTTCGAGGTGTTGGTGAGGCTCACCTCGGCCTCGACCTCGTTGGTCAAGGGATCATACTCCCACCGCCTTGTCGTGATCAGACCGTTGGCCGACAGCCTGGGAGCGAACGAGTAGGCGATGTCGTCGGGGGCCACGGCCGACACATCGTCGGCCAACCACCCGTTGGGGCGGAAGGCGGCCACGGCCAACACGCCGACGATCACCGTGGCCAACACGGTCAGCCCGATGAAGGCCCGTCCGTCGAGGGTCAAACCCGATTCACGGTTCGGCCTGTCATTCGCCGGCGCCACCGGCGGCGGGTACTGGAGGTCACGACCGGTTGGTTCGTGGAGAACCGAGCGGGGAGTCGGGGCCGGAGCAGGGGGCGACGGGAGCCTGATCGAACCGACGGTGGATGCCGACTCGATCTCGGGGGCGGGGCGACCCGGGGGGGCCGACGCCATGTCGGAGGCCATGTTCCCCGACGGGACCGGATTACGGTTTCCGACCGTCCCCGGGTTCCCGACGGCGTTCATGCCGTTGGCGATGACCGTTTCATCGGACCGGGGTGGGCCGGCAGCGACCGTGTCGGTGAGTTCGGTCGAGGCCACCGGGAACCGACCCCGATCGGACGGCTCGTCGGTCAGGTCGATCACGGGTCGCCGGCCATTGCCGTCCGGGCCCGTCGCCGTCCGGGCCACCGCCACCGGTGAGGTGTCGGGGCCGATTTCGTGAACAACGGTCCGGAGCCGCTCCTCCACCTCGGGCGCCGTGGGCCGCACGGCCGGATCCTTGGCCAACATTGAGTCGATGAGCCCGCTCAGCCCGGCGGGCACCCCGCCCACGGTCGGCGGGGGCGTGCTGACATGGGCCACGGCGATGGCGATGGGTTCATCGCCGTTGAACGGGGTTTCCCCGGTCAACATCTCGAACAGGATGACGCCGAGGGAGTAGACATCGGCCGGAGCATCGATGGTGGCGCCGCCGTCGGCCGCCTCGGGCGACATGTAGAGCGGTGTGCCGAGGGTGGTGGTGGCCTTGCTCGAGGACTGACCGGTCAGCCGCGACACGCCGAAGTCGGTGATCTTGGGGTGGTCGCCGTCGACGACCAGGATGTTGGCCGGCTTGAGATCTCGGTGGACCACCCCGGATTTGTGGATGGCGGACACGCCGGCGGCAATGTCGGCCCCAATGGCCACGGCCCGGGTCGGCTCCAGCCGCTCGCCGGCCATCAGCTTGCTCAGGTCGGTGGCATCGAGGTACTCCATGACGATACCGATGCGGGGATCGTCGATGATGAGATCGACGACCTTGACTACGTTGGGATGGCTGATGCGGCCAAGGACCTGGTGTTCACGGACAAAGCGGCCGACCGCGGTCAGGTCGGCATTGAGGTGGGGGTGGAGAATCTTCACCGCCACGGCTTGACCGTTCATGTCGGCGCGGTGGACGACGCCCATCGCACCTCGACCGATCTCTTCTCCGATGTCAACGCGATCGCCCAGGAGATCGGTCGCCATACGCAGGTCCTCTCACATCCCTAGTCAGCCCATTGTAATGTCCGTGGTGGTTGACGGTGCCTCACCCGTGGTGGTGCATGGCACAGTCACCCATCCGCAAGGCGAACATCATCGGTTCGAAACTTGTGGTGTGAGAGGTCGAGTGAGCGGTGGTATCGGGGCTGCCCGGGGTGCTCAACCGCCGGCGTGTGCTCCAGCGTGCTCCGGCGGTGGCTCTTTGGCTCCGGTCATGATGGCAACGGCATCGGACATCGTGTGGCTCTCAGGGGAGACAACGGCGATGCGACGGCCAAGACGGTGGATATGAATACGGTCGGCGACCTCGAACACATGAGGCATGTTGTGACTGATGAGGATGATCGGAAGGCCTCGGTCGCGAACGTCCCTTATGAGATCGAGGACTCGGCGGGACTCCTTGACCCCGAGGGCCGCAGTGGGCTCGTCCATGATGACGACCTTGGTGGCGAAGGCGGCCGACCGGGCTACCGCGACCCCTTGGCGTTGGCCCCCGGACAGGGTCTCGACCGCCTGTCCGATGTCCTGGATGGTCAGGAGGCCCAAATCGCTGAGCTGTTTACGGGCGTGTGCCCGCATCGTCGACCGGTCGAGAAGGCGGAAAACCGAGCCGAGAATTCCGGGTTTGCGGAGCTCTCGTCCGAGATACATGTTCTGGGCGATGTCGAGCCCGGGTGAAACGGCGAGGCTCTGGTAGACGGTTTCGATACCGCGGTCGCGGGCATCGAGTGGACTCTTGAACACCACGGGCTCACCATCGAGGAGTATCTCTCCCTCGTCGGGAGCGTAGGCACCGCAAAGGCACTTGATGAGGGAGGATTTCCCGGCGCCGTTGTCGCCGATCACGGCCAGGATCTCGCCGGGCAGCAGTTCGAAATCGGCGTCCTCGATGGCGGTGACGTTGCCGAATCGCTTCGTAAGGCCGCGCCCCTCGAGAACGGGAGTCTGCGTGGTTGTGGTGGTCATGCCGCCACCCTTCTGATCCACTGGTCGAGGGCAACGGCGACGAGCACGAGCACGCCGACGGCAAAGACCCTCCACAGCGGCTCGAATCCCAGCTGAGAGAGTCCGCTGTCGAAGACACCGACGATGAGCGCACCGATGAGCGTGCCGAGGACGCGTCCGCGGCCACCGAACAGGCTGGTGCCTCCGATGACCACCGCCGTGATGCTCTCGAGGTTGGCGTTGACGATGGGAATTGGGCTAATCGCACCGATGCGCCCGATCCACAGCCAGCCGGCAATGCCACACAGGAGGCCGGCCACGGCATAGACCGACAGCAGAACCCGGTCGGTGCGGATACCCACGAGCCGGGCCGACTCGGGCTCGTCGCCAGTGGCGTAGATGTGTTCGCCCCATGCCGTGCGCTGGAGTACGTACATGAACAATGCGTACAGGACGAGCATGAAGAACGCCCCGTAGGTGATGCGGAAACCGGAAAATGGCTCCCAGATGTTACCGAACCACAGCAGGTTGCCGGCCTCGGCGTCCACGTCCGAGTTTCGGATGGTCGCATTGTCGGAGAACCACTGGGCCAGGGCACCGAAGACACTGAGCGTGCCCAGGGTGGCGATGAAGGGGGGCAGCTTCAGCCGAGTGACGAGCCACCCATTGAAGACGCCGCAGGCGAGGCCGAGAGCGATTCCGAGCAGCAGTCCGAGCCACGGATTCCATCCCCACGTCACCGCCAGCTTCCCCATGGTCACCGAGCTGAAGAGGGTGATGGCGCCGACCGAGAGGTCGATACCTGCGGTCAGGATCACCAGTGTCTGGGCGATCCCCAGCGTTCCGATGATCATCACCTGGGCCAGGATCGTCGAGACGTTGGTTGCGGTGAGGAACCGATCGCCGGCGATGCTGAAGAAGATGAAGGCCAGGAGCAGCACTGCGGAGGGGCTGGCCAGCGGCCGGCTGTGCAGGAACCGTTGCAGCCGTTTGACCACCGCCTGGCTCTGCTCGAAGACGGCGACCTCACCGCCGGCGGCACCGGCAATTCCCTCCGCAGTCAGAAGATCGCCGGATTGACTCGTTTCTCCCTGTTCCGTCTCTCGATCCTGCACTACGGCCCCCTTAGTTTTCTTATGCTTCCACTCGTCGACGGGTTGTGATGCCGGGTGCGGGCTGCAGCCCGCACCCGGCCGTCTAAGTTATTGCACGTGCCGCTGTGACATCAGCCCCAGCAGTTCTCCAAACCAAACTCACTGGTCTGGGACTCGACCCCGTCCACCGGGGCGTCGGTGATCAACTCGACGCCGGTGTTGAAGAACTCGAGGCCCTCGGAGTTGGGTGGGATCGCGCCGGTGGCGAGAGCCTCGACCCCGAGAGATGCCATGAGCAGCGGGAACTGCATGGAGGTTGCGCCGATGTTACCGTCGGCAACATCGCTCACACCGGTGCAGGATCCGTCGACGGACACGATCAACGCCTCGAGACCGGCTGCGTCCAGCGCCAGCTTGGCACCTGCTGCTGCCGGCTCGTTCAGGGTGTAGACCACGTTGATCTCGGGATCGATTGCGATCAGCCGCTCCATTGCGCTTCGACCGCCTTCCTCGTTCCCGCCCGTAATGTCCTGTCCAACGATCCGGGGATCGTCCTCATCACCCCACTGGCTCTCATCACCGATGTCGATGCCGAATCCGGTGAGGAATCCTTGATTACGGAGCACACCGACGGTGGGCTGGCTCTCGTTGATGTTCAACAGGGCGATCTTGGCGTTGTCGGGATCATCGATGGTGGCCGCCGCCCATTGGCCGATCAGCTCGCCGGCAAGGAAGTTGTCGGTGGCGAACGTCGCATCGGCGGCGTCGATTGGGTCGAGCGGCGTGTCAAGTGCGATGGCAACGAGACCTGCCTCCTGCGCCCGCTCGATGGTCGGCACGATGGCAATGGTGTCGGCCGGAGTGATCATGAACCCTGCCGCTCCGGCAGCGATCAGATCTTCAATGGCCGAGACCTGGGATGCGTTGTCCTCGTCGCTCTCTCCAGCGAATGCCCGCAGCTCCACCCCGAGTTCGTCGGCCTTGGCCTGTGCGCCCTCACGCATCTTGACAAAGAAGGGATTGGTCTCGTTCTTCGTGATCAGGCCGACAATCGCACCTTCGGCCGGCGCCGCTGCATCCTCGGTCTCCTCGGCCGCCGTATCCTCGGTCTCCTCGGCCGCCGTATCCTCGGTTTCCTCGGCCGCCGCTTCTTCGGTCGTGGTCGTTTCCTCGCCCTCATCGGCCGTTGTGTCATCATCGTCTCCACATGCGGCGCCCACCAACGTGAACACGGCGACGAACACCATCATCATGAACCAACGTCGTTTCATTGATCCTCCTTCTCTCCTCCTGAGGAGTGTTCCTCAGCGTGACCAAACTTAGGCAAGCTTCC
>JAHEJM010000107.1 GCA_024638815.1 Acidimicrobiales bacterium
CGCACCACTCATCGGTCAACAACGTGCCGTTGGTCTGCATCGTGTTGAGATAGGTCATGCCCGGTCGCCGGTACTTCTCCTCCAGGTCCATCACCCTGCGGTAGAAGTCCAGGCCCATCAGGGTCGGCTCGCCTCCCTGCCAGGCCACTGTCACCTGCGACGTCTCGTGGGCTTCCACCAGTGACCTGATGTAGGTCTCGGCCAGCTCGTCGGACATGCGGAAGCGATCGCCCTCGTACAGCAGCTCCTTGTCCAGGAAGAAGCAGTAGCTGCAGCCGAGATTGCAGATGGCCCCGGTCGGCTTGGACAGGATGTGGACCGCCGGCGGCGACCATGCCCGTTCACCCGGGCCATCGGGTCGGCGCCGGTTGGGCGCCGGCACTGGAGTCGGTTGGGGCCTGTCGTCCATGCAAGGTCGACGCTAGCGCAAGGATCGGCCGGGGCGGTCATCGAATTTGTCGATGTCTCCCGGCGGTGGGCAAGGTGCTCAGACGGCGTTGGTGGCCCATCCGCCGTCGGCGTAGATCACCTCGCCCGAGATGTACGAGGCTCGGTCCGCGACCAACGATTGTTGCGGTGCGGGAACGAGTCGGTCACCCACGACCTTTGGGCGCAATCCTATGACGCGGCCGACCGGGGCCCCGTCGAACTCGCAGCCGGACGGCCACGGGTCAGAGCGTGGACCAGCCACAATCGAGGGTCTGGCCACCGGCGAGACCCTCCATCCTGTCCAGGAGGGCTTCCGTCAGCGTCACGGCCTGCTGTCCAGTGGGGTGGCCGCCAACGGCGGCGGGAGCTGATGTGGCCGGCCGTCGCCGTCACCAGCGCCGTCTTCGTCGGGCGTTTCAGCCCTTGTCAGTTCAGTCGTCGCAGCATGAATTGGGTACCGTCCTCCATGTGCTGGGCGCCGGCGGCAATATGGTCGTTGAGGCCGGCATCGACCAGCAGCTTGGCCCGCGCCGCGTCCATGTGCTCGATCGTCTCGTAGTTTGCGATCAGGCTCATCGAACCGTAGTCACCGTAGGCGCTGATGGTGGCGGCGATCGGGACATCGAGCGTGCTCGAGGCGAGTTGACACATCTCGGTCAACCACGTCGTCGCCTCGCGGAGCCGACCGGTCAGGGCTCGACCGGTCGTCACGTTGACGTAGTTGGCCGGTCGGTGGCCGAGGGAGCCGGCCACCACTTGGGCGAGATGATCGATCGGGGGGCTCTGCGCCAGTTCGGCGAACCGCTCGATCGCCGCCGTCGTCGACGTCGAAGCCCTGATCGTCTCCCAGAGGTGCTCGAGCTCGGCCTTCGACTCGACCCGGCAGGAACTCATGAACCCGTTCCCCATCGGATGGTAGGACTGCTGCCAGACGAAGACAGGGATTTCGGTGGCCTCGGTCACGGCTTCGGCTGCGGCCACCAAGGCCGCAGTCGTGTCCGAGCTGTTCTTGCCGTCGTGGAAGCGGCTTCTGCTGAAGAGATACATGGATCATTGGCCTTTCGGTCGGGGCTCGGGAGCCTGGGCCGAGGCGGCCCACCTTCAGCCTGATCCACTGCGTCCCGCCGGAAAAGGGCCCCGCTCGATGACGTGCCCGGGCCGACCGAGAACCGCCAATGATCTGGATTCGAGACGCGAGCATTCCGAGCGTACGCTAGGTTGGAATCCAGGCGAGTTGGATTGAGGCCCTCCATGCCGGTTGATCGCCTCGACATCCGAGCGTTCGGTCCGCTCCAGATCAGGCGCGGCACCGGGACACTGGCCGTTGCCGGCCGAACGAGTCGAGCGGTGCTGTGCGCCCTCATGCTCGATCCTGGCGAACCGGTCGGGATCGAGAGGATCACCCAGCTGGTGTGGAGCCGTGCCGCGGCGCCCGCCAACCCCGATCACGCGGTGCAAACCCACATCACCCGCCTCCGCCGCCTACTCGGTGTCGACCTGATTCTCACCGACCATCACGGCTACCACCTGGCCGTACCCCGTGAACACATAGACATTCAGCGGTTCGAGCGATGCGCCTGCCGTGGCGACGAGTGCCTGCGCCAACGCGACTATCGAACTGCGGCCATGTCCTACGAGGCTGCACTGGTGGAATCTCGTCATCTCGAGCCGCTTTTGGATCTCGACCGTTCGAACGCCGGTCGGGCCGAACGAGCCCGCTTGATCGAGCTCCAGTTCGAGGCCGAGGAGCGACATGCAGCCTCGGCCCTACTGGCCCACGAGCCGGTCATGAGCGAACTCGAGGGCCTGGCGGTGGCCCAGCCACTGCGGGAACTGCGCTGGGCGATGCTCATCTGGGCTCAGGCCGCAGCCGGACGTCAGGCGGCGGCGCTGCGATCCTGCGGTCGTGCCCGGGATGCACTACGAGAGGTCGGACTGTCGCCTGGACCCGGCTTGCGGTCCCTCGAGCACCGGATCCTGCAGCAGGACCCGTCGCTCGGGGAGCCGCTCCTGGTCGAGGATCTCGTGAGGGTCGTCATGTAGGACCCGCGTTTCAGACGTCGTCGCCGTCAGCTGCGCAACCTGGGCCTCGGTGCGACCACCCGAGGTGGTGCCGGGTTCGGGCCAGTGCCGTGGGCCCGGGCCCCACCTCGAAGAACGAGCGGACACTAGGATGGGGCCCTGCACAGGGGCAACCGACTGGAGGACACCGATGTTTCGTCATGTGGTCATGTTCAAATGGAACAACGACGTGGATGCCGATCACATCGCCGCTGTGTCGGCCGGGCTCGACAATCTGGCCGCCACCATCGAGCAGATCAAGGGCTATCATCATGGCGCCGACATCGGGCTCAACGATCAGAACTTCGACTATGTCGTGGTCGGCGACTTCGAGTCGGCCGACGACTACTTCGTCTACCGGGATCACCCGGTCCATCAGGAGTTCATCGCCGGGTTGATCGCCGGTCGCGTCGGCCGGCGGGCCGCAGTGCAGTACGAGTTCACACCGGCCGGCGGCGAGGGCTGAGCCGTGGATCTGGGATTGAGAGGACGAACGGCCCTGGTCACCGGTGCCTCCGGCGGCCTGGGGTTCGCCTGCGCTCAGGCCCTGGCCGCCGAGGGGGCCGAGGTCGTGTTGTCGTCACGGTCGGCCGAACGGTTGGAAGCGGCGGCGGCCGAGATCGCCACCGGTCTCGACGGAGTCGATGGCGGGGTGTCGTGGCTGGCCGCCGATGTGTCCGACCCCGAGACCGCAACCGGGCTGGTGGCTGAGGCTCGGGAGGGGCTGGGTCGACTCGACATCCTGATCTGCAACGCCGGAGGGCCGCCGGCCGGGACCTTCGCCACCACCGACCTCGACGCCTACGAGCCGGCGTTGCGGCTCAACCTGCTGTCGACGGTGGCGTTGTGTAAGGCGGCAGTTCCCGACATGCAGTCCCAGGGCTGGGGCCGGGTGGTGGCCATCACCTCTATTTCGGTTCGGGAACCCATCGACCGGCTGATTCTGTCCAACACCGCTCGGGCCGGTGTCACCGGCTTCCTCAAGACCCTGGCCCGTGAGGTGGCTCCCGACGGGGTCACCGTGAACTCTCTGCAGCCCGGACTCCATGCCACCGACCGGTTGAAGTCAATCTATGGCGATGAACTGCCCCAGGTCATGGCCCGAACCCCGTCGGGAACGCTGGGCGACCCGGCTGATTTCGGCCGGTTCGCCGCCTTCCTCTGCTCCGATTCGGCCAGGTATGTGACCGGAGCCGCCATCCCCGTCGACGGCGGCGAGGCCCACGGCCTGCAGTAAGCCCACGCACTTTGGTGGCCTGGCGATCCCTTCGGTGAGGGATTGGTGGCCTGGCGACCCCCCTTTTGGGTCGCCACCCCACCAAAGTGCTGGAGGTTGTTGGTCGTCGATTAGCGGTCGAGTCGATCGAGTTGATCGATTTGGTCGAGAAACCGCTGAATTTGCTGCGGATCGAGGGCGTGGTCGTAGTCGAAGTCGTCCCGGGCCGCGTCGACGATGTCCCTGTCGATTTCGCGGTACGCGTCGTAGCCGCTGAGTGGGCGTTCATCACCGCGCTGCTCGGACACGTACGACACTTCGACCCGCATCGGTCGTCCCTGGCACCGCTGACGGACCTCGTCGGCCACCTCCATGAGATCACGATCCCGGGACACGATGACGGCCACATCACACTGGTCGGTCAGCAGACTGCCCACCGCATCGAGGGCCAGCGCCACGTCGATGCCCTTCTCCCTGGCCGCCCGGTGGCGATGCACAGTGGCCCGTGCCCTCGTCGGAGCGTCGTCGTACCACGGGGGTGGTACGTCGTCGTGGTCCACCCGCCATTCCCAGTGGTAGCGCAGGGTCCGCTCGGTCACCGTGACCCCGGTCCGACGAATCAGATCGTGCCGTCGCCTGACCAGCCGGTACATGCGGGGGTTGACCGCAGGGTCGTGAATGCCCGAGTAGTAGAACGTGCCGACCAGTCGGCGATCCGGTCCGGCCAACGCTCGGGCCAGCAGCAGGGGATGGAGTCTGGTCTTGAACCGCCGGTGCAGGCCCTTGAACAGGTTCTGGCCATCGATGAAGACCATGACCCGGGGATCGTCCACTGGCTCGTCACACGGCTCGGTCACGGCTTCACCGTAGTCAGAGCCGCCCTCGGCGCCGCCGGTCCTGAGGGTCGGGGAGCCGGGCTCAGCCGTCCGCCCCCGCGGCCGACACCGGTACCCCGGGCACACATCCGGCGATGGGGTAGTCGGGACCGACATTGGGGTAGTCGAAACGGGGCCGCAGCAGGCGCTGGTCGTCGGTGATCAGCGGCGACGTGTAGGCGTCATCGAACAGCAGGTTTGGAACCCCGCCCTGGCCGTCCCAATCGGTGCACCACACCCCCGATGCCTCGGCCAGGCCGAGGTAGAAGGTGCTGGTCGGATCGGTGGTGGAGTAGAGGGCGGCCAGATCGTCCTCGGTGGCGTTGAGCAGCCGGGTCACATCGGCGGTGAAGCCGCCCACACCGCCCAGCCGGTTGACGGCCACCGTGACACGGGCCCCGCCGGCTTCGAGCGCCAACACCCGGAGCGGGTCGGCCCAACCGCCGACCGAGACCACACCACTGCTGAGCGGGACTCCGGGGCTGAACCCGGGTTCGGCCGGTGACGACGACAGGACCTCGCGCCACGGCGGCGAGCCGAGGGGCACGAAGCTCCGACTGGTCAGATCGTCGTAGTTGCGGTCCAGGCCCCGTTCGATGCGGCGCAGCTCCCGGTCCTGGCCCCAGTAGCCGACCCCGACGTCGGCGAAATCAGGTTCGAACGGAATGGGCTGGGCTGCGATCCAGGCGGCACGGGCTTCCTCCCACAGACCGATGGCGTCGCCGGTGAGCACTCCGGTGACCCCGAACACCGGCAGGTAGCGTCCCACCGGGTCGTCGGCCCGGTTGGCGAAATCACCGGCGGCGAAGGCCTCCCGATACCGGTTGAACAACTCGGTGAAGGCGTCACCGCAGGTGGTGTTCGACGGGCCGGGCAGGTCCGCCACCTGACTCCAGGTCAAACCCCGACCGGGGTTGGCGCAGGACTCGAGCCAGGCCGCGGTCGCCACCGAGTCGGTCGGACCGTAGCCGGCGTAGAACGAGCCGTAGCTACCGAGGAGGGTGGCAAAGGTGTCGAAGTTGATCACCGAGGTTCGCAGGAACACCCTCGGATCGTCGACCTGGAATTGCAGCCCCTTCTGCAGCCCGTCGATGATGTCGGTGGCGTGGAACACCGGATCGTCGGAGTTGACCAGCAGCTCGATGAGTTCGGGATTGATCAGTGGCCCAAGATCTCGCAGAATGCGAAGCAGGGCCCCAACCCCCTCGATGGGCTCGGGCCCGGTCAACAGATCCTTGATGTCCTCAGCCTCGATGCGGGCCACCAGGGCCCGGACGGTGGCCACGTCCTGGAACAGCCCGGCCTCGGTCAGGCCGATCACCGACTTGAGCAGCAGGGCCAGGCGCAGGTCCCGCTCGGTCTTGTTGCAGTGCCGATTACCGCAGACATGGACCACGGGATTGGTCCACATGCTCTCCAGGAAGAACGTCGTGATGCTGCCCGAGCTGCCCCCGGCGGCGCAGGTGACGGCGCCGTACTCCTCCACCTGTCGAGCCAGGGCGCCGTAGTGGGCGAACAGGTTCTGACCGTTGCCCCGGATCCCGGCGCAGGTCGAGGCCGGCAGGGTCGGTCGGGGGATGGTGACCGTCGATGTCGTCGTCGCCTGTGCCGGAGTCTGTTGGCCGTCGGTCTCGGCGGCCGCCGCCGTGGTGGCCGTAGCCAGCATGGTCACGATCATGGCGACGGCGGCCAGAACCGCAGCCGGCCGGTTTGTTCTCACGGTCCGCCCCCTGGTGTCGTATGGGCCGCCAGTATAGCGATGGGCCTCGGCCCGGGTCATATGCCGGGTCGGATGCCCCGCCGTTGAGTGAGGTCATATAGTGAGGTCCATGAGCGTGGTACGAGCCGTGATCGGTAACCCCAATCCCGGAGGGCGAACCACGACCGTGGGGGAGACGGTGGCCGGGGCTGTGGCCGAGCTGATCGGTGCCGAGTCGACCGAGACGATCGAGCTGGCCGAGGTCGCCCCCCACCTGTTCGAGTGGGGCAACGAGGAGGTGAAGGCCCTGACCGAGACTGTAGCTTCCAGTGCGGTCAACGTGTTCGCCTGCCCCACCTACAAGGCGAGCTACACCGGTCTGCTCAAGGCCTTTCTCGACAACTACGGCAATGATGGACTGGCGGGAACGATGGCGGTGCCGGTCATGGTCGGGGCCGCTCCGCTCCACGCGCTGGCCCCTGAGGTCCACCTCCGGCCCCTGCTGGTCGAGTTGGGAGCCTCGGTCCCGACCCGAGGCCTGTTCGTGCTCGACACCGAGCTCGACTCGTTGGACGACACGGTTGAGGCCTGGGCCGACGGCGCTGCGGTGTTACGCCGACTCGCCGGCTGAGGAAGTCTGAACTTGAGGGATGTATGAGCGATATCACGATTCTCGACGGGGGCATGGGCAAGGAGCTGCGCCGGATTGGGGCGCCGTTCCGCCAGCCTGAATGGTCGGCGCTGGCCCTGCTCGAGGCCCCGGAGTTCGTGACCAAGGCCCACCAGAACTTCGTCGACGCCGGGGCCGAGATCATCATCACCAATACCTATGCCGTCGTGCCCCACCACATCGGGATCGATCGATTCCGGTCCCGGGGCCGGGAGCTTGCCACTCTGGCCGCCCGCGCCGCCCGGTCGGTGGCCGATCAAGCCGGACGGGCCGTCGCCGTGGCCGGCTCACTGCCACCACCGTTCGGCTCGTATCGACCCGACGACTTCATGCCCGACCGCGCCCCCGACATCTGGCGGGCGCTGATCGAGGCCCAGGCTGCCGACATCGACCTCTGGATCGGGGAGACCCTGTCCAGCATCGTCGAGTTCGATGTCCTGGTGGCGACCCTTGATCGGGTCGCCGGCGCAGACATCGCCGGCAAGGGGTTGTGGGCCGGTTTCACCCTGGCCGATCAGCTCGACGATGGTCGGGCCCGACTTCGGTCCGGTCAGTCCATGACCGAGGTGGCGGTTGCCGTCGACCGGGCTCGCTCCGCCCGATCAATCGAGGCGGTAGTGTTCAACTGCTCCCAGCCCGAAGTCATTGCACCGGCCGTCGCCGAGTTGCGCGCCGTCGGCCACACCGGGCCGATCGGGGCCTATGCCAACGCCTTCCCCACCGAGAGCCTGGCCCAGTCCGGCTACGCTTCCAACGCCGAAATCCTGGAGCGGCGGGCCGATCTCACTCCCGAGCGCTATGCCGATCTGGCCGGAACCTGGATCGAGGTCGGCGCCACCATCATCGGCGGGTGCTGCGACATCTACCCGGCACACATCGCCGAGCTGCGTCGCCGGTTCAAACCGAAGGGGTGAAGGTGACCGCGAGACGATTCACCATCAGGGTCAAGCCCGGGGCCAAGGGTGACCATCTGGGCGGGACCTGGGGCGAGAACGGACCACTCAACGTCTGGGTCTCCAAGCCGGCGGTCGACGGTGCCGCCAACCGGGCCGCTGTGGACATCGTGGCCTCGGCGCTCAAGATCCCCAGTCGGCAGCTCGAGATCGTGGCCGGCCACACCGCCCGGATCAAGACGATCGAGGTGAGTGATCCCCCCGACGACCTCGACCAGCGGCTCGACCGTTGGCGATCGAAGCGGTAGCCGCCGCCGACACGGCCGGCCCGGTTGTGAGAATCCGGGCCCCGACTGCAACAACGCGGCCCTGTGGCGCATCGTTGGGGGTGCATGGTCGCATCGTCCCGATCCCGCCTTCGCCCCGACGGCGAGCTGCATCGATCCGACGGCGCCGTCTCGGCGCCGGCCGGTGACGGTGTTGTCGTGTTGAGCGGGTTCCAGGAACTGTACGACCGGGAGCAGCGTCCCATGGTTCGCCTGGCCACGCTGCTCACCGGTTCGGCGGCAATGGCGGAGGAGATCGTGCAGGACGCCTTTGCCGCCGTGAGCGATCGATGGGAGGAGCTGGACCGACCAGGCGCCTACCTCCGCACTTCGGTGGTGAACGGGGCGGCCTCGGTGCTGCGTCACCGGGAGGTGGAGGCCCGCTATCGGCCCCGCCTGGCCGGTACCGCAAACACGGAGCTACCGACCAACCTCATCGAGGTGCGGGATGCGCTGGACACCCTGACCCCACGGCAGCGGTTCGTGGTGGTGCTCCGCTACTTTCTCGACCTCCCCGATGACGAGATCGCCCGAGAGTTGGACGTCCAGCCCTCGACCGTGCGCTCCCTGGTCCACCGAGCCCTGGCCTCGCTTCGAGAGGAGCTGACATGAACTCCGGCAGTGACGAAACACCCGGCAACGGCTCGAGTCGCCACTCGACCGGCGGTCACTCGGCCGATGGTCACCCGGCGGGCAGTCACCGGCCCGGAAGGCATTCAAGCAATCGAGCCACGGTGGCGATCGAGGATCGGCTTCGACGGGAACTGCCGCTGCTGGCCGATGCGCTGGCCGTTGTGCCCGACCACGAGTCCGGCCCGGTATCGGAATCGACCGCCGGGCTATACACCGCCTCCGGGATCGGGCCCGTCGACGCCTCGAACCGAGTCGATGTGGTCACCAAACGACGACGGCCATGGCTGGCCGCGGCGGCCGCCACCCTGGTCCTTGGGCTGGGCGGTGTGACACTGTGGACGACGACCGGCGACGACAACGATCAGCTGGAGACCGTCGACCGTTCCGACGAGAGCACCCCGGAGCCGGATGCGGTGGACGACGGCGAGCCCGACGAGGTGGGGATCGACGCCGATGACGACGGCTCGGCCGACCGAGCCCGAATACCGGTCGGCTTCGGTAGGTGGGAACCGATGGCCGAGGCGCCGATTCCTCCCCGGTCGTATGCCGCCGCCTACTGGGACGGTGACGAGGCCGTGTTCTGGGCCGGCACCAACACCGACCGCAACGTCGCCTTCACCGACGGAGCCGCCTACGACCCGGCCGCCGACCGCTGGCGAACGGTGCCATCACCCGGTTGGGGTCATCCCGGACTGTCGGCGGCGGCAGTGGGCGAGCGACTCGTGGTGGTGGCCAAGGGTGCCGCCACCCTCGTCGATCTCAGCAGCGGGGAGTCGACGGAGCTGCCGAAACCGGACGACGGCGATGGCGGGGACCTGGTCTATGCCGGAGCCGTTGCCGGAGACGAAACCGTATACCTCGTCGGGACCAGATCGACAGGTGACGAGGCGAACGGGATGGTGGTGGTCGGCTATGAGCCCGACGGCGGTCGGGCGTGGACCGTGTACGAGGATCCGAGTTTCTCAACAACCGGCGACCCCCCGGCTTTCCCGGCCGTGCAGACGGTGTGGACCGGGGAGGAAGTGATCGTGTGGACCGTCGCCGGTCGCGGCATGGCTGTCGACCCGGCGGTCGGGGAGGGTCGACGCCTTCCAACCTTGCGCACGGGTCTCGCCGCCGTGGTCGACTCCCGGCTGGTCATGACCGATCGAGGGCCGGTGGCCGTGGCCCACGTCGACGACTCCGGTACCTCCGCAGTGCGGCTGGCCCGGTTGGTCGGTCGTGATTGGTTGTGGTCCCACGCCCTGCTCACCATTGACGACTTCGACGCCGCCTCGGCGGTAGGAGCCGGCGATTGGGTGGTCATGGTTTCCTCGACCGAGGCTCCGCTGGTGTGGCATGTACCCTCCGCCCGCTGGGACAGGGATGACGAGGGCCCGAGGGTGGCCGCCGCCAACCTGGTGTGGACCGGTGACCGGGTGGTTGCGTGGGGTGGCGACCTCGGTGACGGATCGGCCAAGGGGTCGTCCATGATCTGGTCGCCGCCGCCGGTGCGAGCGGCCGAGGGCGCCGGAGCCGAGGCCGCCATCCGCTCCGATTCGGGCTCGGCCGTGTTCGATCTTCGGTTCGAGTCGGGCGACCGATTCCGCCTTTCGCTGCCGCCTCGATTTGCCGGAGAACGGTTCGAGGTCGTGCGGCAGCCGGCCGACGGTGTACCCGCCGTGGCCACCAGTCGGTCGTTGCGGCTGACCATCGAGTACGAGGACTGCGGCGACGTGACCGTCTCGCCCAACGCCATGGGCTCCCAGGTCGAGCAACGGGATGACACGGTCGTACTCTGCCGTCGCCGAAACCCACTGATGGCAACGATCGACTGGCTGGATCGGTCGGGTCGGAGCACGGGCGACGACGTCGAACTGGAGAACTTCGATCTTCGCCCGATGGCCATCGGGTCCACGTACCGGGGAGCGCTCGTCGAGACCTGGCCCGAGCTGGCCGATTGCCCGACCTGCCACCCACCCGCCGGCCCCTACCTGGGCGACGGTGATGTGGTGATCACGGTGAACGGTCCCACCACGGTGGAAGCGGTCCATCCCACCGATCTGGAGACGCTGTGGTCGTTCGACCCCGGCGGCACCTCGACCACCTTGCACCGCCTCATCGATGGGGTGGGCGTTGCCGTCGAAGCCGGCGACTTCCTCAGCGTCGAGACCTGGCTCGGAACGGTGCAATGGAGCATCGAGCGGGATCCGGGCGAACGGTCGACCATGGTCTCCAACAGCGGTGACGGCCGGTTCGGTTTCGGCCTGCTGCGAACCTCGTTCGATCTCGAAGGCGACGACCGACCGCCACTGCTGCGCCGGTTCAACCAGTCGACGGGACGGGTGGCCTGGACGGCCGAGCTGGCCGAGAACACATCCTGGCATCGGGCCGAGCCGGTGTTGATCGGTGATCTGGTGGTGGCGGCCGGTGTGGTCGACGACGGGGACGGTTCCGGCGGCCACCTTCTGGCCGCCTACGACGTGGACTCCGGTGAGCGGCGATGGTCGACCGAGCTCGACGATCTGCCGGGTGGGCCGGCTCGGCTTTCGGTCGACGACGGGAACGGCATCGTGGTCGAGACGAGTTCGGCCAGCACCATCGTGGTCGATGCCGAAACCGGCGCCATCTCGGAATCCTGACCACGGGGCCGACTGGGCCCCGGAACGACAGTCCGACTACCATTTTCACTGCACCGCAAGGTGCGCAGCCGATCGGGTCGGACACCGGGTCCTCGCCCTCGGCAGCAACCAGGAGTCAGGAGACCATGAGCAACCACCAGTCTCGTCCAGGTTTGTCGCGCCAGCCGTCCTTGGCTGCCGTACTCGTCATCGTCCTCACCCTCGCTTCGGCTCTTGCCGGCTGCGGTGGTGACGACGGCGAGACAGGAACCGACGAACCATCGGCAACCGACCAGCCCGACGGCACCACCGATCCATCCGGCGGTGGTAGCGACGTCGAAACACCAACCGACGACTCTCCGACCGGCGGTCTGACGACCAACGAGCTGGCCTCGGGTTCGGGCTGCACCCCGGGGACCGAGACCGGGTTGCCGGACGGGCGGTGGTTCGGATATGCCGAGGTGACCGACGACGGCCGGGTCGACTTCGATCTGGCCTGCTGGTTCACCGACACTGTTGCAGCGGTCGCAGCCACTGAGGACGGGGAGGAGAGCCCGCCCCCCAACGACTACTACATCCGCAACGTCAACCCCCTGATACGGTCCTTGGAGGTGGGCGAGGGCACCATGGTCATCTGGTACCCGGACATCGGCGACCCCGGCTCGTCCGAGACGGCGAGCTTCGACGAGTGGGTAACCGGTCTCGGCGGCCGCGACGGGGAGCTCGGGGTCTGGATCGAGACCGCCGATGGGGAGATCACGGACATCGAGGAGCAGTGGGTGCCGTAGGTCGGTTCGGGCCACCGGGACGGTCCTGGCGGCCGGCGGGGGCCGGAATGAATCCCAAGAAAGGTCCGCTCGGCCTACAGTTGCTGCATGGACAAGCAGCGCGAGGCGGAATCGGGCTGCTCCCTCGGCGGTCGGGCGACGGCCACTCTGGTGATCTCGGCTCGAGGTGAGCACACGTTCACACCTATGGAACGTCGCATGTTGCGATCACTGGGCCTCGTGCGGTTCCACCCCCAGGTGGAGGAGATGACGGCCGACGAGTTCGTCGATCTGGCCGGGTCGTATCCGGTGGTGGCCATGACTCGGCGGCCGATGAAGTACCTTCATCGGGACACCTTGAGTCGCCTCGGCGGTTTGGCGGCGCTGGTGGTCCACACCACCGGTACCCACTGGATCGATGAGCAGTACCTACACGACTGTGGTGTTCCGTTGCTGTCTCTCGGCGGGTACGCCACTCCGACGGTGGCCGAGCAGACCCTGGCCTCCATGCTGGCGATGAGCCGGCGGTTCCATCTGAGCACCGATCGGTCACGCCATCTCATCGATGAGTCGGTGTCGTTGCGAGGTTTCGAATTGAGGGGCAGGACGGTCGGCCTTGTCGGATTCGGCAGACTCGGCCGGGCCGTCCACGAGCTGGTCACCGCCTTCGGAATGGCCACCGTCGTTCACGACCCGGCCGTCCCCGGCACGGCTTCGCTCGACGATGTGCTCACCGTCTCCGACATGCTCGTGATGGCGGCGTCCCACCGCTACGGCCATCCCCCTGTCATCGGTCGAGCCGAGATCGCAGCCACGTCGGCCCGCTACCTCATCAACGCGTCGTGTGACGAGCTGGTCGACCATCACGCCGTGGTCGACGCCCTGATCGCCGGTGATCTGGAGGGGTATGTGGTCGACGAGTTCGATCCTGTCCTGAGCGATCCCCGGATCGAGCCCGGTCGCGTCGTACAGACGATGCACACCGGCTGGTACTCCGACGAGGCCATGGCTCGAGGTCGGGGCGAATGGGTCGACCAGATCGTCCGGGCCCATCGTCTCCTGGCCTCCAGCCCCGATAGGGTGGCGAGCAATGCGGCCTGAGACCGGGAGGGCCCCCGTATCGTGGAACCAGGCCACCACGACGCGCCTGGTGGTGACGCTGTGGGTTGCACTGGCCGCCCTCTCCGTTGCGGCAACCGTGATCAGCCGACCACGTTGGTGGACATGGATAGCCCCCGAAGCCTCGCTGGCCCGCGAGGTCAACACGGTGCTCCTGTTGGCCACGGCGGGGCTGGCCTACGCGCTGGCCCGGCGGGGGATGAACGACTCGCCGCCCGGTGCTCGGCGCCGGCTCCAGGTCCTGGCCATGGCCTTCGTCGGCCTGGCCGCCGACGAGCGGCTGGCCCTACACGAGCGGATTCGTGATCGTGTGCTGGCCCCCGAGGGAGTCCGCCTGCCCTTCGTGCCGTGGGGTGAGACGGGTGACATCGTCCTTGTGGTGGTCGCCATCGTCGGTCTTGCCGCGCTGCCCTACTTGGTGAGGCTTTTCCGGAACCGTCCGATCGGCCGGCGCTGGTTCCTGGTGGCCTGCGGGCTCTCCGCCGTCGCCGTCTCCCTCGACACCCTCCCTATCGAGACCTACCGCCTGCAGTGGGAGATCCGGTTTCAGTCGGGGGAGGAGCTGCTGGAGCTGATGGCGGCCACCGCCTTCGTATCGGCTGTGATTCAACTTTTCGAGGCCCGGGCGCCGAGCGGGGGAGTTGGTGGTGTGGACGCCGCAACCCCGGTGTCCGACGAAGTCGTGGCGTCGAGCGGCACGATCTGAGCGCCTGCGCCCCGAGGCCGGGACGGAACCGGTGCGGTCGCATGGCGCCCCGGTAGTCTCGACTGGGCTCCAGATTCCCGCCTGATTGGATTCCGATCCCGTGTCCGATTCGTCCCAGTCCGTCACCCCGTCCAACACCGGCTCCGGACCCGAGTCGTCCGCCGTCGTGCATGTCGGCAACGACCATGGCTCGGTGGTCATCGACCATGGCGGTGGCGCCACGCCCCGCATCCTCTACTGGGGTCCGGCCCTCGGCCCGGAACCGATCAACCCGTTGATGTTCGAGCGGCCCGTGGTCGGTGGCGGGCTCGACGTCGATCCGCCGGTCGGGTTGGTGGCCGAGC
>JAHEJM010000215.1 GCA_024638815.1 Acidimicrobiales bacterium
TTGACGAGCGGATCGCCCGGGTGAACGCAGTGACTGAGGCCGATGTGCAACTGGTAGCAGAGCAGATGTTGAACGGGCCGTATGTGATGGGCGCGGTCGGGCCGTTCGACTCGGCGGATCTCGAGGAGTTCATCGCATGAAGGTGGCGGTCTCCGGCGCGGCCGGTCGCATGGGGGCTCTGGTCGTCGAGACCATACGAGAGGCACCTGATCTCGAACTCGGCGGGGTGTTCGATCCCTCGGCGGCGGAAGGCACGGGTATCTCCACCGATCCGGAAGTGGTTCGAGGAGCGGATGTCGTAGTCGAGTTCACGGTGCCGGAGGTAGTCATGACCAACCTCGACCGATGGCGCGCCGTGGGCATGCATGCGGTGGTCGGTACCTCGGGCTTCACCGAAGGCCGAATCGCCGAAGTCCGGCGCGCCTGGGGCAGCGGACCTCCCAACTGCTTGATCGCACCCAACTTCTCGATCGGCGCGGTGTTGATGATGCGTTTCGCCGAACTGGCTGCGCCGCATTTCGCGGCTGCGGAAGTGATCGAGCTTCACCATGATCAGAAGGCGGATGCTCCGTCCGGCACGGCGGTGAATACGGCGGGCCGGATTGCGGCGGCCAAACCCGACCAGCAGCGGCGGGTCGAATCTGCCGAACTCATCGAAGGTGTCCGGGGCGCCGACGTCGATGGTGTGGCGGTGCACGGCATCCGGCTGCCCGGGTTACTCGCTCATCAAGAAGTGCTGTTCGGCAACGACGGCGAGTTGCTGACCATCAGGCACGACACTTCGGACAGGAAGTCGTTCATGGCCGGTGTGTTGCTGGCAGTCCGCAACGTCGGTCAGTTGCCGGGAGTCACGGTGGGGATCGAGGGACTACTCGGCCTCTGACCCAATGCGTTCTGGCGTTAGAAACCGGTCAAGAATGACCGGTTTCTAACGCCAGAACGGTCTGATCGGTCAGATCAGGTCGGTTCGACCAGTAATCCCATTCCGGTTCCGAGGATCAAGGCGACGACTATCACCCCGCCAATGACGAAACGATATCTCTCCGGCCGATCGGCATAACGGGCGACGAAGAAGCCGAGAACGGTCCAGACCGTCAGGTCGAGCGGCCATGAGAATGCCAGGTCGCCGCCGACACTGGTGACCAGTCCGGTAACCGGTCCGCCCGCGAACAGGAACGGGTAGGCGAGCTGCTCATCGAGTCCGATCACTAGAGCGATGACGAGCATGGCGACGGCGAAGGCCAGAAACGTCAGGGTGCCCACCGCGGCCGGTCGGCAGCCGACCCCCTCTTCATTGTCAGGTTGCATGACTCATCCTCCCGCCGGTCCGGCGAGGAGTGCCTCGTCGACTTCCTCGCCTTCCAACGTCGAGACGAAGAGAAGCAGCGCCTCGGCGGGCGTCGCTCCTTCGCCGGCCGCCTGGGTGGCGGCCGCTTCGATGGTGAGGCTCAACACCTGGGCGTACTCATCGAAGGTTCGACCCAGAGCGAGTTTCCACCGGCCTCGCTCGAACGCAAACCACATGGCAGGAGACCCACCTATCTCCCCGGTCGCCTCGTCACCGATGAGATTGATGGCATCGAACTCGATCTGATCGGCCGCCGGGAAGACCAGGTCCCCTTCGATGGTGGTGAGGAAGACATCTGAGGCGGTCATGTCGTCGAGTTCGGCGGCGCTGAAACGGTGTCGCAGCCGGAGGATCAGGAAAGCGTCGAGGTAGTCCAGCTGATCCACATGAATGGGCGAGGCGGCCAACAACAGAAGGTCATCGAAGAGCTCCAGCGTTCCGTCGTCGACGTACTCGAGGGCCGCCGGCCCGTCACCCTCGGCAAGGGCCGTTGCGTATTCATCCAGGGCCGCATGAATCTGACCGACCGCGGCCGGGACGGTGGTGGTCGTCGTCTCAGGAGTTGTGGAGGTGGTGGTGGTGGTCGGCAACGTCGAGGGCGGTGCCTGAGTGGTCGTGGTGGAGATTGGAGCGGGCGAGCAGGCCGCGCCGATCGTCAAGACGGCCAGCAGTATCAGGAAACGGCGAATCATGAGCCGGTCATGGTAGGTCTTCTCGCACGGCCAGAGTCGCGCAGGCAGTCAGCCGGGTCGGGAGAGACTCGAGAGCACCGACGTGTTCCCGGGTGGGTGTTTGGCGCGATCCTCGCCCGATCAGGCCTCGGTGATCGTCACCCGGTTGATCGTGCAATCGCTGTTCGGCCGATCCGCCGCACCTGTGGGAGTGGAAGCGATGGCGTCCACGACGTCCATCCCCTCGGTCACCTGACCGAAGATGCTGTACGAATGTGGCAGGCCGTAGTCGCGGTGCATGATGAAGAACTGGCTGCCGTTGGTGTTGGGACCGGAGTTGGCCATCGCCACGGTTCCGCGGGCGTAGGTGCCAGGGCCTTCGAGCTCATCGCGGAATTTATACCCTGGGCCGCCGCGGCCTGTGCCGGTCGGGTCGCCGCCCTGCACCATGAATCCCGAGATCACGCGATGAAAGATCACGCCGTCGTAGAAACCATCACGGGCCAGGAACACGAAGTTGTTGACCGTCTGAGGCGATCCTGCCGCGTCGAACTCGATCTCGATATCCCCATGATTGGTATGCAGGGTTGCCGAGTAACTCTTCGCTAGGTCGATCTCGAGCGCCGGTGGGGCGTCATACTGCTTGGCCACGGTGTGGATCCCTTCGTTTGGCGGTGACGCAGTGTACGCCGTTGGTCGGGGCGTTCGGCCCTATCCGATCGAGCGGCGATGGGCCATCGTGTTAAACGGTCCACAAGGAGTCGCGATGCGCAGTCTGACGGTGAGTCTGGTGCTGGCAATGGTCCTCTCAGCCTGTGGCGCTGAGGATGGCGAGGTTGTGTCGTCTTCAACGGCGCCACCGGTGCCGACCTCGGACGGTACGGTGCTCGAGTCGACGACTACTAATACTCAGTCATCGACCACAACGTCCGGAGAGAACACGACGACGACGGAGTCCTCGACGACAACGACCATCGTGGCAACGGTTACCGAGGATCCCTACCTTCCGGACGCCGCCGGGCGCAATGAGGTGCCCTGGGCAGAGGTCGGATTCGGCTGGAACGTTGTGCTGTTTGATTCCTCCAAAGCCGCCGCGCTGAGTCCTAGCGATGTCAGGGAAGGTCCCGTGGTGCTCTATCTGGTGGACGCAGGTGGTCGTCGGTACGAGGTCGCTTCGTGGCCGGCGGACGCTCGGCCTTACTCACTTGCCGACGCAACGGCCTCCGCGGCACTGGTGGTTGGAGCGGGGGCGACGATGGATGACACGGTCTGGACCATTGTCGACCTGCCAACGGGAGCCACCCAGGTCGTGCATTCGGCGTCGTTCCCGGAGGTCACCTTCGGTTGGGGCCAGTCCGTCAAACTGACCCGGCCCACTGGAGCCAACGTCGTGGTGTATCGAAGTGACGGGGTTGAAGAATGGGTGGAGCGCCGTTCGCCGGCCGGGGAGGTCCTCGCCACTCTCTACCGGCAGGACTATGTGGATGCGTTCGGGTCGCTGCGTTGGATGTACGGCTACGACGGCACCTTTGCTCTTGTGTCTCATCACGGCGGGATGGCCATGGTTGGCAACGACGGCACGCCGATGGCCGAACTATGGGTTCCACAGGACAATCAGTGCGAACCGGTTCGCTGGTGGGACGCCGACACATTCCTGGCCACCTGTTACGGCCGGGGGCCGGGCTCGGCTCCGCTTGATGAATACGGAGACCCACACACCTACTACGGGCGGTTGTGGTTGCTCGAGACCGACGGCACGGCCGGCACCGCGCTGACGGAGTACCCCGAGGATCCGGTCTTCGTG
>JAHEJM010000108.1 GCA_024638815.1 Acidimicrobiales bacterium
CGGCCACGACCTGCACGCAGACGTGATCGGCCCCGGCGTCAAGGTGGGCCTGGATCCGACGTCCGGCGTCGGCCTCGTCGCCCACGGCCAGGGCGGTGTCAATCAGTCGATCGCTGATGCGGTCGGTGAAGTCCGACTCATCGAACCCGAGCCGCAGGAAATGGCGCTGGTAATTGGGCCAGGCCAGATAGCGGGCCAGGTTCGACCGGGCCAGTTCCCGAGCGGCATCGCCCGAGCCCAACAGCACGCCCTGTTCCACCGCCAACAGCTTGTTCGGCCCAACGGCGGCCCGGGCCATCGCCGTGTGTTCGGGCGGGGCCAGGAAGGGATGGGCCCCGTCGGTCAGCTCGGCCGCGGTGGCCAGCATTCGGGGTCCGAGGGCGGCGATCACCACCGGCGGTTGCCACTCCGGGCCGTGGCCATCGAAGCCGGCTGAGGCCATTGTCGCCAGGTATTCCCGCATCACGGTCACCGGCCTCCGATACTCGTGGCCCCGGGCTTCGGCCGTTCTGCGGTGGCTGATGCCGACGCCGAGCAGGAAGCGCCGGGGATGGGCGTCGCCGATGGTGCGGCCCGAGTTCATCATGGCCGCCGCATCACGGGCCCAGATGTTGGCGATTCCGGTGGCCACGGTGATCGACCGGGTTGCCCCCAGGAGTATGGCCGAGAAGGTGAGCACATCCTTGCCGAACGGCGATTCCGGGATCCACACCGAGCGGTAGCCCAGCTCCTCCAACTCGGTCACCGTCTCGACGGCCTGGCCCGTCGGCCGGTGCTGCAGCCGCCCGCTCCAGGCTCCGATCCGGCCCAGTGGGGGTCGGCTCGTTCCCGTCAGCGGGTTCGCGGTTTCGTCGGGGCTCTGAGCCCGGGTGCCAGTGGCGTCAGCCACCGGTGATGGTCTTCCCCGCCAGGTAGCCGAGGCCGAGGGCCGACAACAATCCGTTGCCCGACAGATAGCCGGTCGCTCCGTGACCGGAGATCCCGGCCGCGGCGCCGCCGGCGGCGTAGAGGCCGGGAATCGGCTTGCCGTCACGAAGCACGTTGGCGTGTCCGTCGACGGTGAGACCGCCCTGGGTGTGGAACAGGGCCCCGGTCACCTTCACCGCGGCGTAGGGGGCGTCCAGTGCACGGGGCCATGTGGTGCGGCCCAAGGGGTCGGTGCCGGTGCCGGCCACGTAGTCGGCGGTCAGTGACAGGGTGCGGCCCACGGCCGACTCCTCGCACCCGATCATGGCGGCTAGATCGGCGGCGTCGTCGGCCCAGCGAATCCCGTCGGCCTCGATCAACTGCTGATAGTCGGCGAATGGCAGGGCGGCTTCGTGCACCGCCCGGTCGTAGATGATCCAGGCCACGGCCTCGGGTTGGGCGATCACCTGGACCGCGAACTCGGAGTAGCCGGTGGTCTCGTTGCCGAACCGTTCCCCGTTGAGGTTGACCAGGAAGGCGCCGTTCATCATCGTGGTCCAGGTCACCAGCACGCCGTGCGGGGTGGCCACCGAACCGTGTCCCTGGTAGGCGTCGAGGAAGGCGGTGTCGGCCCCCAACTTCTCGCCGATGCGAATGGCATCACCCAGGCTGTGGTCGCCGCCGAAGTAGAGGCCGTCGACCACCTCGGGTATGTAGCGGGCCACCATCTCGGTGTTGGCTCCGAACCCGTTGGTGGCCAACACCACAGCATCGGCCGCGATCTCCTGGGTGGTCCCGTCGGGTGACTCGGCCGTGACCAGCCACCCGTCGCCGGAGTCGAGTTCGACCGGGGTCAGGTCGGTCACCCGCCACGGTATGACCATGGTGATGCCGGGACGCGTGTCGGCCGCCTCCAGCAGGTGACGGTGCAGGGTCCGCCCGGCCCGGTCGTGCACACACAGATGACGTTTTCGGGAGTGGCCGGGGAAGGTTACGTCGGCCGCCAATTCCAGCGGTGTCTCGCAGTCGTCGGCCAGGAAATCGGCCAGCTCCACACCGACGTCGACCAGGGCCCGGGCCACCACCGGGTCGGCCTGGCCCTTGGTCTTGGTCATGATGTCGTGGTACAACTCCTCGGTGGTGTCGTCGTCGATGCCGAGGTCGTGCTGCCAGCGGCTGCCGGCCACCGGAATCATCGAGGTACTCATCGAGGTGTTCGATCCCTGGCGGAAGGTGGAACTGGCCTCCAGCAGGGCAACCGTGGCGCCCCCGTCGGCGGCTCGGATGGCGGCGGCCAGCCCGGCCGCTCCGGCCCCGGCCACCACCACATCGGTGTCCTTGTGCCGTGTCGTCATGAGCCGACCGTAGCCCACCGTTCGTGTCCACCGTCAATGCGACAGCAGCGCCGGGTGGCCGGTACTGTCGGCCCATGACCAGGATTCTCGTGCTGGCCCCGTTCCCTTTGGATGAGGACCAGCTCGCCCTGCGGCGCAAACAGCTGGACGCCGCACCTCTACCCGACGGGGTGGTGGTGGACTTCAAACCGACCAGGGCGGCGCCGGCCAACTATGTGTCCCACCACGACTACGTCCTGGCCGACCTGTCGTTGTTCGAATCGGGTTTGCAGGCCCAGACCGACGGCTACGACGCCGTCTGCATCGACACGGTCAGCGACTCCGGGGTCAACGCCCTGCGGTCGATGCTCGACATCCCGGTGATCGGTCCGGGTCGAAGCCAGTACGTCATCGCCGCCATGCTGGGCCGCCGCTTCGGCATCGTCACCATGTGGAGGCAGTGGTTCCCGCTCTATGAGAAGATCCTGGCCGAGATCGGTCTGGCCGATCGCTGCGCCGGCATTCGCTCCATCGACGTCATCCCCGACAACCGCACCCTGATGGCGGGCAAGGACCATGCCCTGCCCCTGTTGCTGGAGGCGGCCCGGGCCCTGGTCGACACCGACGGGGCCGACGTGATCTGCCTCGGTTCCACCACCATGCATGAGGCTCACGCCTTCCTCCAGGAGAATCTGGGTGTGCCGGTCATCAACCCCGGGCCGCTGTCGTACTTCATCGCCGAGGCCCTGGCCGACCTGGGCCTGAGCCAGAGCACCGCCGCCTATCCGCGGCCGCAGGTGCCGAAACCGGACATGATCCACGCCATGCTCGAGGCGGCGGCCGCAGCCGAGACCGCCGACGGCAACAACGACGAAGGAGCGCAATGACCAGGATCCTCGTGCTCGTTCCCTTCGCTCTCGATGACGAGCAGATCGCCAACCGGTCGGCCCAGACCAAGGAGATCACCCTCGGTCCCGACGTCGGTTTCCACTTCAAGGCGGTGACGACCGGGCCGACCAGTTTCACCAGCCCCCATGACTGGTTGTTGCTCGATATCGGGTTGCTCGAGGCCGGCCTGAGCGCCGAGGCCGACGGGTTCGACGCCGTGGTCATCGACACCGTGTCCGACTCGGGGGCCGACGCCCTGCGTTCGGTGCTCGACATCCCGGTACTGGCCCCCGGTCGGGCCTCGCTGCTGTTCTCGCTCACCCTGGGTCGGCGATTCGGAGTGCTGGCCCAGTGGCAGCCGGCCCTGGCCCGCTACGAGAAGGTCTTGGACGAATGGGGTCTGCGGTCCCGGTGCGCCGGGGTCGAGCATTTCGACACCCCGCCTGACTTCGCCAACCTGCTGAACGGCAAGGAGGACGCGGTGCTGCCCAAGATGGAGGCGGCCTGTCGCCGCTTGGTCGATCGTGGCGCCGATGTGATCTGCCTCGGCTCGACCACTATGCACCAGGCTCATGGCCATCTGTCGTCGGTGCTGGATGTGCCGGTGGTGAACCCGGGGCCGCTGTCGTACAAGCTGATCCAGATGATGCTGGCGCTCGGCCTGAGCCACAGCCGCACCGCCTACCCCCGACCCCAGGTGCCGAAGCCGGACATGATCCACGCCATGCTGGCCGCCGCCGAGGGGGTCGACAGTGTCTGATTCGGTGCCAGATCGAAACCCACCCGGCACCGACGATGCGATAGAGCTGGTGCAGAGGTTTCTCCGGTTGCTGGAGGCCCGGGACCTGGACGCCGCCGGTCGTTACCTGGCCGAGGGGGTGACCATCACGTTCCCCGGTGGGCGGACCTTCACCAACCTGGACGACCAGGTGGCGTCGTCGGCCGGCCGGTTCCGAGGTGTGACCAAGACCTTCGACCAGTTCGATGTGTCGGAGCCGGCCCCGGACGCCGAAGACGGGGCGGGCCGGGAGCACGTGGTCTACGTCTTCGGCACCCTGGCCGGGACTGCCCTCGACGGCACCGCCTTCGACGGTGTGCGCTACATCGACCGATTCGTGATCCGGGACGGCCTCATCGTCGATCAGCGGGTGTGGAACGACCTGGCCGAGTCCGGTGTGCTGTCAACAGCCGACCGTGCGACCGACTAGCCTGCTGGGCCCCTCATCTGGTCCGATGCCGCTTGCGATGGCAGCTGGCGCATCGCAAGTGCAGTTCCTCCACCACCGTCCTGCCACTGCTCGTGTAGTCGGGCACATGGTCGTACTCCAGCAGTGAACTGGCGCCGCAATCGTGACAGCAACGGTCCCGTTCCTTGACCACTCGCTTCTGGCGAACGGTTGGGTGCCGTTGCCGGGCCGATCTCGATGTCGGCTGCCTGAGCGTCCAGTGGGCTGCAGTTGGCTGGCCGGCTGTTGCCCACTCATCGGAGTCGGCGAAGTCGGCGGCCACCTGCACGATCTGGCGCTGATCTCCGCGGAGTCGACGAACGGTGGCCAACAGTAGTGCACGCGTCCGCGGACGCGCCGAAGTCTCGGAACCATCGAGATGGTCGAGGTCCGGGCTGCACAGGGATGACGGCGATGAGCGGGTAGACCGAGAATGGGCCGAGCCAGGCATGATCGATCCGATCGAGTGGGAACTGACGATCGGACCGCCCGGTGAGCGAGGCGAGGGGCTAGGTCGAGCTCGCTCGACCAAGCGTAGCGACGCGCTGTGACAAGGAACTCCGGGGGAGAAGGGCCCGTCCGAGTAATCGCCGCTCGCCCCGTTTCAACTCCCCACGTTCGCGGACGCGTCGACCAGGCGAGGTGGCCGGCAACGTCGCTGTCCAGCCTTTCCCGTTCCACGCGTCCGCGGACGCGTCAGGCGTCGGGCCGGTCCCGGGCCCAGGCGATGTAGTCGTCGAAGGCATCATCGGGAGCGGTCCAGAGCGGTCGCAGGATGCCGCCGGAGCCAAGCCACCCGGCAGTCGCTTCGTCACCCAGCTCGTCCATCAGACGTCGCCCCGACACCGGTGCCCGCTCTCGTCGGGGATCGGCATCGAAGCCGATCGTGGCCCGTGCCGGGTCGTCGACCAACGTATGGTCGAGATGGGTACCGTCGTCGGCGTAGGCCGCGACCAGACGCCCCAGGAACCGGCGGGCGGTGGTGGTGGTCTCGGGGCAGATGTTGTAACAGTCGTGGCCCAGTTCGGGCTTGAAGGCCAGCGTCACCAATGCCCGGGCCGCATCGGGGGCGTACACCCAGTTTCGGGGTCGGTCGTCCACCAGGCGTATCGGGCTGCCGTCTCGGGCGGCCCGAATCATCTGGAGCATGGGGCTCATGAAGTCCCGGACCCCGGTCGGGTACTCCCACGGCCCGAACACGGCCGACAATCGGGCCACCACCACCTCGAGATCATGCAGCTCACCGTGGCGGCGGGCCAGCTGTTCGGCCGCCAACTTGGTGATGCCGTAGTACGTGGTGGGTGCCACTGGCGTGGTCTCGTCGAGGGGATCGGGGCCGAAGGTGGCCGGTCCGTAGACGGCTCCACTCGACACCTGGACCAGCCGACCGACCCCGGTGGCGGAGCAGGCGTCGAGTACCGATTGGGTCCCCCCGATGTTCACGTCGATCACGGTCCGGGCCTCGGCCCGTTCCCGTTCCGGGCCGGCGGTCACGGCCGCGGTGTGGATGACCAGGTCAGGTCGGTGCCGCCGTAGCACCGCAGCCACGGCGTCGGCATCGCGGACGTCGGCGATCTCCAACGTCGCCGCCGGACCCACTCGAGCTGGGATGGGTCCAGCCTCGTCCGGCACCAGCCGGTCGGCCAACCCCACCACTCGGTGAGGAAGGGGGCCCAGCGCTTCGAGCAGATTGAGCCCGATGAACCCGGAGGCTCCGGTGATCAGCACCGTGAGCGGCAGGTCCAGTTCCGACTCGGGCTTCGCCGGCTCAGAGTTCACGGGCGATCCGATGGCCTTCGAAGACCGCCTCCAGAGCGGTCCGGGGGGCCAGGCTGTCCCCGATGACGGTGACGGCCGGGGGCCCACCATCGGCGGCAAGACCTAGTACGGCGAGACGGTGCTCGCCGACCCGAGTTTGGCCTCCGGCCAAACGTCGCCGAGACTTGACCTGGTCGTGACCATCCAATCCGCCAAGCGAAACTAAGGACCCCGGCTTGTCGGCCACGGCAGCGGCCAGATCGCTTACGGCCACCGGGTTGCCGGCGGCGATGACAGCGTCGACCTCGAGCGACTCGACGTCGCCCGTCGACAGATCCTCGACCGTGAACACCCCCTCGACGAAGGACCGGGCCGAACGCAGCGGACGGATGCCGACCCGGGCTTCCCTCAACCGGGCGGTCAGCGCAGTCTTGGAATACACGGTGATCTTCCAGCCGTAGCCGGCCACCGGGGTGAGGTAGGTGACCGACACCCCGAGGTCGGCCAGATACTCGACCACGCTCATCGTCGACCAGTCACCGACCAGGTCGTAGACGGCCACCCGCCGGCCTCGAGACCACGGTCGGCCGAGTGCCTCGGCCAGGGTCAGGCCAACTCCACCGTCGGGGAAGGCCACCGGTTGTTGTCGAGCCCCGGTGGCCACCACCAGGTGATCGGGCGGGCCGTCGAATCGGCCACCCGGTATGACGTCGGACAGGATGCCGTCGGCGTCGACGGTGGTGTTGAGCCACACGTCCACCCCGTGTTGCTGGCACGCCGCGATCTGCTGATCGACCAGAGCCAGGAAGTCGTGGCGTTTGGGCATGTGCTCCAGCAGCCGCAGTGTCCCACCCAGCCGGGGACCGGCCTCCACCAGGTTGACCCGGTGACCTCGTGCCGCCGCCACCCACGCCGCCTCCAGCCCGGCCGGGCCCCCGCCCACCACTAGCACCCGTTTCGATGCGGCCGCCGGATCGTCGACCGGGTTGGGGCTCCAGGTTCGTTCCCGGCCGACGCTGGGGTTGACCAGACAGGTGATGGGCAGACCCTTTTCCAGGAAGCCGGCGCATCCCTGATTGCAGCCGATGCAGGTCCTGGTTTCGTGAGCTCGTCGGGATCGGGCCTTGGCCACCAGATCGGGATCGGCTACGTGGGCCCGGGCCATGCCCACCATGTCGACCTCGCCGCCGGCCAGCAGCTCCTCGGCCTCTTCCACGGTGCGGAACTTGCACACGGCCATGACCGGCATGGTGTGGCCGCCGGCTCGAAGACTGCGGGCCATGGCCGGGGCCAGATGTCGGAACATGTCGGCCGGGAAGGTCATGTCCGCCATCTGGGTCGAGAGGGCGTAGCTGCCGTGGTAGGCCGAGTGGGACACGTTGACGAAGTCGAGATCCACCCGGTCGGCCAGGGCGGGAACGATGCGCTCCATGTCGTCCAGGGTCAGACCCCCGTGAGCGTACTCGTCGGCACTGACCCGCATCCCCAGGCAGACGCCGGGCCCGACCGCGTCCCGCACCGCGGTCAGAACCTCCAGTGCGAACCGCATTCGGTTGGCCTCGCTGCCGCCGTAGCGGTCGGTCCGGGTGTTGGTGGCCGGGGACAGGAACTGCTGCAGCAGGTGGCCATGGCCGACGTGGACCTCCAGCCCGTCGAAGCCGGCGGCCAACACATGATGGGCGCTGGTGATATGGCCGGCCACCACCTCGGCGATGTCGCCCTCGCTCATGGCATGGGGCGCGGCGGCCGCGGCGTCCCAGGCTATGGGTGAGGGCCCCCACGGTGGCAGCCGCAGGGCGTCGCCGTCGATCTGGCGCCCGAGATGAATGATCTGTCCGAAGATCCGGGCCCGATGGCGGTGCACCGCCTCGGCGATCCTGGTCAACGGCTCGACGCACCGAGGGTCGAAGGCGGCCAGCCCCTGGGGTTTGCCCAGGCTGGTGGCGTGGACCCGCAGCGACTCCATGATGATCAGCCCGGCCCCACCCCGGGCCCGGGCCTCGTGGTAGGCGGTGTGGCGGTCGGTGGGCAGGTTGTCGAGCCCGAAATTGGTGGTGTGGGCCGGCACGAAGATGCGGTTCCTCACGGTCACCGGGCCCAGCTCGATAGGCGTGAAGGCGATCGACGTTCTGTCAGCCGGGGCGTGGCCCGGCGAATCGCCCGCAGAGTTGACCGTCATGGCCGACGAGTCTACGGTACTGTCCACATTACGGACAAGATTCCGCAGTGTGGACAAGCAGTGCGGACACGCAGTGCGGACACGCACCCGAGGGCAGCGTGCCGGTGTCCGGTGAGGTGTTTGGATCACGAGGGGAGTCGACAAGGTTTGAGCAAGGCCACCGTGACCGATGATGGGCTGGTGCAGTCGGTGACCCGCGCCTTCGATGTGCTCTTCGCCATCGCCGGGACCGATCATCCACCGTCGGCCAAGACGCTGGCCACCGCGCTCGGCCTTCCCCGCTCGACCGTGCATCGTATTCTCAACACACTGGAGGCCTCGGGGGTGGTCAGCCGTGTCGGTTCCAGCCGGGGCTATGCCGTCACCCCGAAGTTGGTGTTGGCGGCCACCGTTAATACCCAGGGGGCGTCGCTGGGGTCCATCGCCGATCCCTATCTCCACCGGCTGGTGGCCATGAGCGAGGAGACGGCCAGCATTCACGTCCGCACCGGCGATCATCGAACCTGTGTGGCCGAGATCCAGGGTCTGCGGGGCATCCGTTGGGTCCGGGGGCGGGGCTGGAGTGCCCCGGTCTGGTCGGGGGCGGTGGGTCGGGTTCTGATGGCCGGAATGACCGAGGCCGAGTTGGAGGAACTGCTCAGCCGCATCGAGTTACAGCCGCTGGCCCGAAACTCGGTGGTGGACACCGCCGCCATGCGCCGACAGGTGGCCCGGGATCGGGCGCGTGGCTGGAGTGTCAGCGAGAGCGAGACCATCGATGGGGCGGCGGCGGTGGCCGTTCCCCTGGCCGGGGCCGACGGCAGTACCATTGCCGCACTCGGCCTGTATGCACCGGCCGATCGGTTGGACCACATGCTGTCGCTTGTCGACGAGGTGAAGAACGTGGCCCACGAGTTGGGTCGACATTGGATCGCCATATCGACCGGGCCGACCGGGGGCGCCCAAGCGGCCTCGGTCCCGGACGGACTCCAACAGGCGAACTAGGGTGGCGAACTTCGCCACGAACAAAGGGGAAAGAGACATGACATATGGGAGAGTGACGTCGGGGAACACGATTCTCTGGCGACTGTTGGCCTTGCTGGCCGCCCTTTCACTGGCCGTTGCCGCCTGCGGTGACGATGACGAAGCGGCCGACGAATCCACCGAGGAAACCGCAGCCGAGACGGATGCCGGTGCCGAGGAGGAGGCGACCGACGATACCGCCGCCGAGGAGTCGGAGGAGATGGCCGACGAGGAAGCCGAATCGGACACGGCCGAGGATGCCGGCGCCGATAGCGCCGCCGTCGTCGTACCGGGCCTGGTCGAGGAGGGCAAGCTGATCGTGGTGACCACCGGGAACTTCCCGCCGTTCACCGCCATCAACCCCGACACCGGGGATAACGAGGGTTACACCATCGACATCGCCAAAGAGATCGCAGCCCGCACCGGGTTGGAACTCGAGCTGCCGACCGTCGACTTCGTGGCCGAACTCGAGGGCCTGTCCCAGGGCCTCTACGACATCGCCGACTCCGGCATCTGGCCCACACCCGAACGGCAGGAGAGCTTCGCCTTCTCCCGGCCCATGACGTCGACCGGCATCATCGCCCAGGTCCGGGCCGAGGACGCCGATTCGGCCGGTCTCGAGGACCTGACCGGGCTCAACGCCGGTGGTATCCAGGGCAGCTCGCAGGAGGCCTACATCCTGGAGAACGAGGAGGCCCTGGGTTATGCCGAATACTCCGGGTTCGCCGGTGCCGGTGAGGCTCTGACCGCCCTCAAGCAGGGCCGGGTCGACGCCCTCAGCCAGGACTCGCTGGTGGCCGCCTTCGCTGCCGCCAACGATCCCGAGCTGGCCATCGCCGGCCCCACCGTGGCCGCCCACCCTCTGTCGCTGGCCTTCCAGCTGGAGATGGAGGACAAGCGGGACGCCATCGACGTTGTGTTGAACGAGATGATCGAGGACGGAACCCTGGCCGAGATCCAGAAGACCTGGTTCGGTCAGTGCATCCCGGTTCCCGACGACAACAACGCCGTCGAGCCGTACACCGAGCTTCCGGCCGGTGACTGCTGATCCCATCGGTATTTCGCGTCGCACCCGGCGGGCGTCTGCGGACGTCCGCCGGGGCCGGTGCGAGCCGGGTCTCACCTAGGCTGGCGGGAGTGCTGTATTCATGAACTGGGACATCGTCTGGAGATCACGGGCCATCTTCTGGGAGGCGCTGTGGACCTCGATCCAGCTGTTCGTCATCTCCCTGGTGCTGGCCACCATCGTCGGGCTGATTTTCGCCATCATGCGGATGTCTCGATTCCGGACCCTGCGGTGGCTCTCGGCCGCCTACGTGTGGGTGTTTCGTGGCCTGCCGGCCCTTGTCATCCTGTTTTTCGCCTTCTTCTGGCTCGGTAACAGCCTGGGGTGGAGTCCGTTCCAGTCGGCCATCCTCGGGCTGGCCGCGTCCTCCGGCGCCTACAAGGCCGAGATCATCCGGGCCGGGCTGTTGTCGGTCGATCCCGGGCAGTACGAGGCCTCGGAGGCGCTCGGTTTCACCCGAGCCCACTACATGCGGCGGATCGTGATCCCCCAGGGCATCCGGGTCATGATCCCCAACTACGTCAGCAACTCCACGCTGCTGTTCAAGTCGACGTCGCTGGCCGCCGTCATCGGGTTGACCGAGTTGACCGGCAGGTCACGCCAGCTGGCCAACTCCACCTTCCAGCCCATCGAGATCCTCACCGCCGCCGGGGTCATCTATCTGGTGGTGACCTCGCTCATGACCCTGTCCCAGGGCTGGTTCGAGCGCCGCTTCGCGGTCAAGGTGTAGGGGCGGCCATGGATTTCGCCTACATCGCCGACATTCTGCCCGACATCCTGGAGGGACTGGGGACCACGGTCTCACTGTTCCTGTGGTCGATCGTTCTCTCCACCATCCTCGGCCTGGTGCTGGCGTTGTTGCGGCTGTCGCCGGTGACGCCGTTCCGATGGTTCGCCGGGTTCTACGCCTGGCTGGTTCGGGGCGTGCCCCTGCTGTTGATCATGTTCTACGTGTTTTTCGCCTTCCCCGAGCTGGGGGAGAGTCTGCTGCTCTCGCCCTATTGGGCGGCGGTGATCTCGCTGTCGCTGTGGACGGCCAGCTATCAGGCCGAATCGATCCGGTCGGGGATCCTGTCCATCGACCAGGGCCAGTTCGAGGCGGCCGAGGCCCTGGGCATGAGTCGGGCTCGCACCATGCGCCGGATCGTGTTGCCCCAGAGTGTGCGCATCATCGTGCCGCCCTTCATCGGCAACGCCATCAACACAATGAAGCAGACCTCGCTGGCCACGGTCATCACCGTTCCCGAAATGACCCTGCTCACCCAACGCATCATCAGCCGGGATTTCAAGGCGCTCGAACCACTACTGGCCCTGGCCCTCATCTACCTTGCCCTGACCACGCTGCTCGTCTTCGCCCAACAGGGGCTGGAGCGGGCATTTCGACTGAAGGTCTGACCTATGGCTGCATTGGTGAACGTCAAAGGATTGCGAAAATCGTTCGGGGATCTGGAGATCCTCAATGGCATCGACCTGGATGTCGAGGCCGGAGAGGTGGTGTCGATCATCGGGCCGTCGGGCTCGGGCAAGACCACCATCCTGCGCTGCATCAATCTGCTGGAGCGACCCGACGGCGGCCGCATCGAGGTCGACGGTCAGGTGCTGTGCGACGACGGCCCCGGCGGCCGGATCAAGTTCGCCTCCAAGGGGGAGATCCGCAAGATCCGGGAGGAGGTGGGCATGGTGTTCCAGCGCTTCAACCTCTTCCCCCACATGACGGCCCTCGAGAACGTGATCGAGGCCCCGATTGCGGTCAAGGGAATGGACAAGGCAGCGGCCAAGACCCGGGCCCTCGAGCTGCTGGACTCCGTGGGGCTGTCGCATCGGGCCGACCACTATCCGCTGCAGATGTCGGGTGGCCAGCAACAGCGAGTGGCCATCGCCCGGGCCCTGGCCATGGACCCTCGGGTCATGCTGTTCGACGAGGTGACCTCGGCCGTCGACCCCGAGCTTGCGGGCGAGATCCTGCTGGTCATGAAACACCTGGCCGAACAGGGCATGACCATGATCGTGGTGACCCACGAAATGGGTTTCGCCGCCGACGTGTCCGATCGAGTGCTGTTCATCGACCACGGCCGAGTGGTGGAGGAGGGCGCGGCCCGACAGGTGCTGGGAGCCCCCCGGGAGGAACGAACCCGGGCCTTCCTCAAGGCCGTGCTGGAGAGGGCCCCGATGGCCGAGGAGGATGAAGACGACGACCTGGTTGACGACCGAGCCGCCGACGAACCGTCTTGGGGGGCCGATCCCCTGGCCGCCGTCAAGTCGTCGGAGGCCGAGACCGTCGCCAGGCTGCAGTCCGAGGTCGAGGAGCTGCGACGGCGTCTGGCCGAGACCGAGGGAACATCCGGGGACACATCGGCCGGTGGTTCGGCCGGTCTGTCGGAGGGGCGACAGCCCGACCGAGCCGGGCCGGAGGGTGGGCGCTGAGATGAGCACGACCAGGGCCGGTTCCCGGACCATCGCCCAGAAGATCATCGCCCGGGCCGCCGGTCGGGATCACGTGTCTCCCGACGAGGTGCTGTGGGTCGATGTCGACCTGGCCATGATGCACGACTCCAGTGGGCCCCGACGGATCTGGCCGGCCATGAACGAACTCGGGGTCGGGGTGTGGGACGCCGACCGCATCGTATTGGTGTGCGACCACTACGTGCCGGCCAACACGGTGGCGGCGGCTGAGATCCTGCAGACCACGCGGGACTTCGCCTCGACCTTCGGCATCGAGAAATTCCACGAGGCCCAGGGCATTGCCCACACCTTGATGGTGGAGAAGGGCTACGCCCGACCCGGCATGCTCTATGTCGGCTCGGACTCCCACACCTGCACCGCCGGGGTCATGGGCTGTCTGGCTCTCGGCGTTGGCTCCACCGACATTCTCGGGGTGGTCACCACCGGTCGGACCTGGCTGCGGGTCCCGCACACCATCAAGGTCGAGGTGGACGGCCGGCTTCGCCCCGGGGTCACGGCCAAGGACCTGATCCTGACCATCATCGGGGATCAGGGCATGGATGGCGCCCTCTATCAGGTGCTGGAGTTCACCGGACCGGGCATCGAGGCCATGAGCATCCAGGAACGCAGCGTGCTCACCAACATGTGCGCCGAGATCGGGGCCAAGACCGGGGTCGTACCGTGTGATGCCGTCACCGTCGAACATCTGGCCTTGCTCGGCGTTGATGCCACCGAGGGCCCGTTCAGCGACCCCGACGCCGAGTACTCGCAGATCTGGCGGTATGACGCCTCGGCAGTCGAGCCGGTGGTGGGCCGCCCCAACCGCCACGACGACGTGGTCGCCATCGCCGGGTTGGGGGAACCCACCGTGGGTCGGGCCTACATCGGATCGTGCACCGGGGCCAAATACGAGGATCTGGCCATGGCGGCCCGGGTGCTGCACGGCCGGCGGGTTGCCGACGGGGTGCTGTTGCAGGTGGCGCCCGCATCCCGGGCCGCATTGCAGCAGGCCATGGCCGACGGCACGGCCCAGACCCTGATGGAGGCCGGGGCCCATATCCTGTCCACCGGCTGTGGCGCCTGTCCCGGCATCGGGGCCGGCATCCTGGCTGCCGGCGAGGTGGCCATCTCCACCACCAACCGCAACTTCCGGGGCCGAATGGGCAGCCCCGAATCCAGCCTCTACCTGGCCTCGCCCTACGCCGTGGCCGCTGCCGCCGTGGCCGGCCGCATCGTCGATCCCCGGGGCTATCTCGATGAACCGGCGTTGGTGTCGGCCGGTGGGGGAGGAGACCGATGACCGGATCGGCATCATCGGACCGGTTGGAGGCCCTGTCGGTCACCGGAGCGGGCTCCGGCGGCGGTCGGCCCATCGAGGGCACGGCCTGGGTGTTCGGCGACAACATCGACACCGACGTGATCGTGCCCGGCAAGTACCTGGTTCACG
>JAHEJM010000019.1 GCA_024638815.1 Acidimicrobiales bacterium
ATCGACCGAGACTACGAACAACTCCGCATCGGCATGCACAAACTCCTCGACGACCTGGCCATCACCACACCCGCTGCGGCATAACCAACACCGTTGGGGATACGTTGAGGCAAGCGCCTAGGTACCGGGCGAGGCGTTGGCAACCGACCGAAGCCAGTCGAGCCACAGGTCGAGGCCCGCACCGGTCTCGGCGCAGACCTCGATCACGGCGACTCCGGGATTGACGGCATCGAGGCTGGATCGAAATGCATGGAGATCGAACCGAAGGTGGGGTAGCAGGTCGATCTTGTTGACCACCACCACGTCGACGGCTCGGAACATGGCCGGATACTTGAGCGGTTTCTCCTCCCCCTCGGTGATGGCGTAGACCATGGCCCTGGCGTCCTGGCCGACGTCGAATTCAGCTGGGCAGACCAGGTTGCCAACGTTCTCGATGATGATCAGGTCAAGGGCATCGAGATCGAGCCGCCCGAGCCCGGCCCTGACCATGGTGGCGTCCAGATGACATTCGCCTCCGAAGCCGGCGTCGGTGTTGACCAGCGCCACCTGGGCGCCGAGATCGCTCAGTTGATCGGCATCGAGGCTGGTGGCGATGTCGCCCTCGACGATTCCGATGCGGTACTCCTCAGCCAGGGCGGGGATCGTCCTGGTCAGCAGGGTGGTCTTGCCCGCCCCCGGCGACGACATGAGGTTGACGGTCCGGATGCCGCGTCGAGCCAGATCGGTCCGGTTGGCCGCCGCCGTTCGATCGTTCTCGCCCAGTATCTGCTCCAGCACCATGATTCGCTCGGTGCCGGTCTCGTAGCCGGAATGGTCGCCGACATCCCGCCCACTCCGGTTCCGGGGGCGGGTGTGGTGGTGCCCATCGTGCCCGTGCTCGTCGTGGTTGTGCACCGTACCGTCGGCGTGTCGATGAAATCGGCCCACTAGGGGTTCTCCTCGAATGTCCCAGCGGTTTCGGGGTCGGTGGAGCCGGTGGCCAGGTCGAAGGACTCGATCACGAACTCCTCACCGCTTTTCAACACTACGTCGATCGATTGGCAGCTTCCACACCGCAGGATGGGGTGGGCCAACGTGGTCGTGGCCCCGCACTGGCGGCAGGACACGGTGGCCGGGACGTGGTCGACGTGGAGTTCACAGCCCTCGAAGTCGGTTCCCGCCGTCCGGGCCTGCCAACAGAATTGCAGCGTGTCGGGTACGACCTGACGAAAGTGGCCGATTGTGAGGTTGACACTGCGGACCGGTCGGCCATCGGCGTGGCCGGCCACTGTCTCCATGATGGCTCCGCACAACGAGAGTTCGTGCATTTCTTGGAGCCTACTGGCGCTCGCAGAGTTGCATTCGGTGTCCACTGCCGGTGTAGCGTGGTCCCAGCCTGCTCACCAGGGGTTCGGCCGTGGAGTTTCATCTCAATGGATTCAGGCCGGGGGATCCGGCCATCGTCGATCCGGAGGCGGCATTGCCGCCTCCGGCGGGTCGACGTCGCCTTCCCGCCGACGTCGATGTGTTGATCGTCGGCTGCGGACCGACGGGCCTGACCCTGGCGTCCCAACTGTCGGTCTTCCCGACTCTCTCGGTGTGCATCGTCGACCTCAAGGATGGGCCCCTTCGCCTGGGTCAGGCCGACGGGATCGCCTGCCGAAGCATGGAGATGTTCAACGCCTTCGGGTTTGCCGACAAGGTGATGAAGGAGGCGTACTGGGTCAACGAGACCGTCTTCTGGAAGCCGAATCCCGAGGCCCCTGATCGGATCTGTCGTAGTGACCGCATTCAGGATGTCGAGGATGGACTGTCCGAGTTCCCCCATGTGATTCTGAACCAGGCCAGGGTCCATGACTTCTTCCTCCGATTCATGGCCGACGGCCCGAGCGCCCTGAGCCCCGACTATGGCCGACGCCTCATCGGGCTGGAACGCCCCGACGACCCGGCGGTGCCGATCACGGCCCGATTCGAGCGCACCGACGACGCCCACCCCGGTGAGATCGAGACGATGCGGGCCCGCTATGTGGTCGGCTGTGACGGGGCTCGAAGCACCGTTCGGAGATCCATCGGTCGGATCTTGACCGGCGACACCGCCAACCAGGCGTGGGGGGTGATGGACGTGTTGGCCGTCACCGACTTCCCCGACATCCGGTTCAAGTGCCTGGTGTATTCGGCCAACCACGGAAACATGGTGATCATCCCCCGCGAGGGCGGCTATCTCGTCCGTTTGTACATCGAGCTGGACAAGCTCGGTGAGAGGGAACGGGCGGCCGACCGCAACATCACCATCGAGCGGCTGGTGGTCGAGGCCAACCGCATTCTTGCCCCCTACGCCGTCGAGGTTCATGAGGTGGCGTGGTGGTCGGTGTACGAGATCGGACAGCGCCTGACCGACAAGTTCGACGACGTACCCGCCGCCGAGACCGACACCCGGTTGCCCCGGGTGTTCATCGCCGGCGACGCCTGCCACACCCATAGTCCAAAGGCCGGTCAAGGCATGAACGTGTCGATGCGGGATGGCTTCAACCTGGGTTGGAAACTGGCGTCGGTGCTGACCGGCCGGTCCAGGCCCGAGTTGCTGCACACCTACTCGGCCGAGCGACGGGCCGTGGCCGGGGAGCTGATCGATTTCGACCGCGAACTGGCCCGACTGTTCAGCGCCCGGCCAAGGACCTCCGACGACGACGAGGGCGGTGTCGATCCGGGCGAGTTCCAACGGTACTTCCAGCAGCACGGGCGGTTCACGGCGGGTGTGGCCACCCGATACGAGCCGTCCATGGTGACCGGCGACGGTTTGCATCAATCGTTGGCCCGGGGGTTTGTCATCGGCACCCGATTCCATTCCGCTCCCGTGGTTCGGCTGGCCGACGCCAAACCGATGCACCTGGGGCACACCGTGACCGCCGATGGTCGGTGGCGCCTTTTCCTGTTTGCCGATCGTGCCCTACCGGACGAAGCCGGCTCCCGGCTGGCGATGTTGTGCCGTCTTCTCACCGACGATCCGTCGTCACCCGTCGTGCGGTTCACGCCGGCCGGGGCCGATGTCGACGCCGTCATCGATGTGAGAGCCGTGATCCAGCAGAGCCACCGGGAGCTGGTCATCGGTGAGGTTCCTCCGTTGTTGCGGCCGACCAAGGGTCGATACGGCCTGATCGATTACCACAAGGTCTTCTGCCCCGACGTCAAGGACGGCCTCGACATCTTCGACCACCGGCAACTCGACAGGGAGTCGGGGGCTACCGTGATCGTGCGTCCCGACCAACACGTGGCCCATGTCCTGCCACTCGACGGTTTTCATGAGCTTGCCCACTTCTTCGAGCGGTTCATGGTGCCGGCCCGTCGTGCCATCACGACCGCAGGGTCCGAGACCAGTGGTTCACGGAGCGCCATCCGGGACGACGAGAACAAGGCCGTCCGGTTGGATTTCGGCCCCTAACCGGTGGGAGGCTGCTGGCAACGACCGGGTCATCGTCTGCGTGTGCAATCGGCTTGAGGCCTACGATGGTCGATGAATCGATGGAATCGCCACGACAACGACCAGTGGGGTCACCGAGAATGGTCCGGGAGCGCATCGAGGTAACCGGCGTCGTCCAGGGGGTGGGCTTCCGTCCCTTTGTCTATCGCCTGGCCACCGAACTGGGTTTGTCCGGTCTTGTCGGCAACGATTCGGCCCGGGTCTTCATCGAGATCGCAGGTTCGCCCGGGGCGGTCGATCGTTTCGGGCGACGCCTGGTCGACGAGGCCCCGCCGCTGGCCCGGATCGCCGAGGTTCATCGCTCACCGTTGGCCGCCCCCGAGCCTGCCGCCGAGCCGGTGTTCCGCATCGTGGCCAGCACGGCCACCGACGGGGCCAGGACGCTGGTGCCGCCCGACAACGCGGTCTGTGCCGAGTGTGTGGCCGAGCTGTTCGATCCGGCCGACCGCCGCCACCGGCACCCGTTCATCACCTGCACCAATTGCGGTCCCCGCTTCACCATCATCACCGACCTGCCCTATGACCGACCGGTCACCACCATGGCCGGTTTCGAACTGTGTGACGCCTGCCGGTCCGAGTACACCGACCCCGGCGACCGTCGCTACCACGCCCAACCCATCAGCTGCCACGATTGTGGCCCGAGGCTGTGGTTCGAAGACCGGCGCTCGGGTCGGTCCGACGCCGGTGAGGTGGATCCGATAGGGGCCGCGGCGGCGATGCTGATCGACGGCGGCATCGTGGCCATCAAGGGCCTGGGGGGCTACCACCTGGCCTGTGACGCCACCGACGCCGAGGCGGTGGGCGAGCTGCGCCGCCGCAAGCACCGACCCGACAAACCGTTGGCGGTCATGGTGGCCGATCTCGATCGGGGCCGTCGGCTGGCCGCCATCGGCCGCTCCGAGGCCGACCTGCTGGCCTCCCCGGCGGCCCCGGTGGTGTTGCTCCGTTCTGTGCCCGATTCGCCCCTGGTGGCCGATGTGGCTCCCGGCAACCCATTGGTCGGCCTGATGTTGCCCTATACCCCGGTGCATCATCTGTTGATGACCGAGGTCGGGCGTCCGCTGGTGATGACCAGCGCCAATGTCTCCGGCGAGCCCCTGGCCGGCGACCGGGCCGGGATCGACGCTTTGATCACCCTCTATGACGGGCTGCTCGATCACGATCGTGCCATCGCCTCGCCCTGCGACGACTCGGTGGTTCGGGTCATGGGTGATCGGCTGCTGCCGGTCCGCCGGGCCCGGGGTTACGCCCCCATCCCGGTGACCCTAGCCGAGAACCTGTCCGACGGGCCGCCACTGCTGGCCGTGGGCGCCGAGCTGAAGAACACCTTCTGCCTGGCCGTCGGGGGGCGGGCCTGGGTCAGCCAGCACCTGGGCGACATGGAGAACCTGGCCACCGTCCAGGCCCTGGAGACCACGGTCGATCGGTTCACGCGCCTTTACGACGTGACCCCCGGACTGTTGGTGGCCGACGCCCATCCCGGGTACCTGTCGTCGGGCTGGGCTCGGCGGCGACCCGAGCCGCTGGTCGAGATCCAGCACCATCGGGCCCATGTCGCCGCGGTGGCGGCCGAGGCCGGCCTGGCCCCGTCGACCGTCGTGATCGGGTTCGCCTTCGACGGCACCGGCTATGGCGACGACGGCGCCATCTGGGGTGGTGAAGTGTTCTTTGGCCCGGTGTCCGATCTGACCCGGGTCGCCCACCTGGCCCCGATCCCGTTGCCCGGCGGCGATGCCGCCATCGCCAACCCGTGGCGGGTGGCTCTGGCCCACCTGCACGCCGCCGGCCTCGATTGGGCCGGCACCCGGCCCGCCGAGTGGGCCGAGCCGGACGAGGTTGCATTGCTCCGGGCCCAACTGGCCGGCAACGTGGCCTGCCTACCGACCACCAGCATGGGTCGACTGTTCGACGCCGTGTCGTCCCTGGTCGGCCTGCGCCACACCATCAGCTACGAGGCCCAGGCCGCCATCGAGCTGGAGATCGCCGCGGCCGAAGCATCAGAAGCTGGGGTCGCCGCCACTCCCGAGGAGGTGACCGACGGTGTCGGCCGCCGGTACCGCTTCGGGCTGGGGCGGGCCGGAGTCGATGAGCCGATCGTGATCGATCCCGCTCCGGTGCTGTCGGCCGTGCTGGCCGACCTCGACCGTGGCGAGGTGGTCGGCCCGATTGCGTGGCGTTTTCACCGGGCGGTGGCCGATGTGGTGGCCACCGTGGCCGAGACGCTGCTGGCGGAGCCCGCACCGGCTGAGAACGAGGCCGTTGCCGTCGCCCTCTCCGGTGGTGTGTTCCAGAACGTGCTGGCCACTGCGCTGTGTCTGGATGCTCTGGGTGGCGTGGTCGACCGTTCCGGCCGCAACATCGAGCTCTTGACCCACCATGCGGTGCCGCCCAATGATGGAGGTCTGGCCCTTGGTCAGGCCTATCTTGGATTGCACCGGACCCTCGTCGAGGCCGACCTCGAGCATCAGCAGAAGAACCAGGAGCACTGGCATGTGTCTGGCAGTACCGGGAAAGATCGTGGAGATCCGTGACGAGCGGGGTACCAGGATGGCCACCATCGACTTCGACGGCATCCACAAGGACATCTGCCTCGCCTACCTGCCCGAAATCGAGGTCGGCGACTATGCCATCGTCCACGTCGGCTTCGCCATCTCCCAGGTCGACGAGGTTTCGGCCCTGGAGACCCTGGCCATGTTCAGAGAACTCGGCATCCTGGATGAGGAACTGGGACCGGAACCGGCGTCGACCGAGCCGGCGGCCGGTGAGGGAGCGGGCGGAGGATGAAGTATCTCGACGAGTTCCGGGATCCGGCCCTGGCCCGAAACCTGCTGGCCCGTATCAACCGGCTGGTGGCCGACCGGTCGGCCGATGAGCCGCCGCTGGCCATCATGGAGGTGTGCGGGGGCCAGACCCATGCCATCATCCGCAACGGCATCGACCAACTCCTGCCCGACGCCATCGAGCTGATCCACGGTCCGGGATGCCCGGTCTGCGTCACCCCGTTGAACATCATCGACAAGGCGTTGGCCATCGCCGCCCGACCGGACGTGGTCTTCTGCTCGTTCGGCGACATGCTCCGGGTGCCCGGCACCGGCCGTGATCTTAACTCGGTTCGCAGCGAGGGCGGCGATGTTCGCATCGTCTATTCGCCCCTCGACGCGGTCAATCTGGCCGAGGACAACCCCGACCGCCAGGTGGTGTTCTTCGCCATCGGGTTCGAGACCACGGCCCCGGCCAACGCCATGGCCGTGCACCAGGCTCGGGCCCTGGGGCTCGACAACTTCTCAGTCCTGGTCAGCCATGTGCTGGTTCCCCCCGCCATCGAGGCCATCGCCTCGTCACCCACCAGCCGGGTCGACGGATTCCTGGCTGCCGGCCATGTCTGTTCGGTCATGGGGACCCGGCAGTACGGACCGCTGGTCGAGCGGTTCGGTCTGCCCATCGTGGTCACCGGGTTCGAACCGCTCGATGTGCTGGAGGGCATCCGGCGGGCGACGGCCCAACTGGTCGAGGGGCGGGCCGAGCTGGACAACGCCTACCCCCGGGTGGTCAGCGAGCCGGGCAATGTGCCGGCCCAGCAGATGGTGAACGACGTGTTCACCGTCTGCGACCGCCAATGGCGGGGCATCGGCATGATCCCGGCCAGTGGATGGTGCCTGTCCGATCGCTATGCCGAGTTCGACGCCGAAACCCGGTTCGAGGTCGGCACCATCGACACCCCGGAGTCGGCCGTCTGCCGTAGCGGCGAGGTGCTACAGGGCCTGATCAAGCCCAACCAGTGCGAGGCCTTCGGCGGCCAGTGCACGCCGAGGACGCCGCTGGGGGCGACCATGGTCTCCAGTGAGGGAGCGTGTGCCGCCTACTACCAGTACCGGCGGCTCGACGGCTCCCCGGCCGAGGTCGGCGTTGGCTGAGCCGGGCTCAGGAGCCGGGCCCGGAAACCAGCCCGTTGCCCCCGACTTCGCCAACTGGAGCTGCCCGTTGCCGCTGCGCAACCACGATCGCATCGTGATGGGTCACGGCGGTGGCGGGCGACTGTCGGCCGAGCTGATCGAGCACCTGTTCCTGCCCGCCTTCGTCTCCGGTGTCGACGATGGCGGCGACAAAGCCGGCGCCGGGCCCGTCGAGCTGCACGATGCGGCGGTGGTGTTGAGCGAGGGACTGGCCCCGGGGGAGCGGCTGGCCATCTCCACCGACTCCTACGTGGTGCGGCCCCTGTTCTTCCCCGGCGGCTGTATCGGCGACCTGGCGGTCAACGGTACGGTCAACGACGTCTCGATGGCCGGGGCCCGACCGGTGGCTCTGAGCGCCGGATTCGTCCTGACCGAGGGGCTGGAGCTGGCGGTGCTGGGGCGGGTGGTCGAGTCCATGGGGGCGGCGGCACGATCGGCCGGAGTCCGGGTGGTCACCGGCGACACAAAGGTCATCGACCGGTTCATCGACGGCTCACCATCGGCCGGTCGTGGTGACGAGGGTCTGTACATCAACACCACCGGAGTCGGGGTCATCCCGGCCGGTGTCGACATCCGCCCCACGAGGGCCGCTCCCGGTGATGCGGTCATCGTCAGTGGTCCCATCGGTCTTCACGGCGTGGCGGTGATGTCGCAACGGGAGGGGCTGGCCTTCGGCACCTCGTTGGCCACCGACTCCGCCCCCCTCAACGGGCTGGTGGCGGCCATGGTCGAGGTGGCCGACATTCACATGCTGCGGGACCCGACCCGGGGTGGGGTGGCGGCGTCGCTGTGCGAGATCGCCGACACCGCCGGGGTCGGGATCGCCTATGAGGAGTCGTTGCTGCCGGTACCCGACGAGGTGGCCGCGGCCTGCTCGTTCCTCGGCCTCGACCCGGTCAACGTGGCCAACGAGGGCCGTCTTCTGGCCATGGTGGCCGGGGCCGACGTCGACATCGTCCTGGCCGCCATGGCCGGCCACCCTCAAGGCCGGCAGGCCTGTGTGATCGGGCGGGTGGTCGAGGACCACCCCGGCATCGTGGTGGCCAAGACCCCGTTCGGTGCCACCAGGGTCGTTGATCTCCCTCTGGGTGAGCAGCTCCCCCGCATCTGCTGAGCCGTCGCCGGGAAACCCGATGTCGCACGCGGCCGGCAGCCGGGGCATCATGAGCCCGGTGTTCGAACGGGTGGTGGACGACGCAGTGAGGGCCGGCATCGAGTTGGCCGAACGTGGTGCCCCCGACCGCCTGCTCCGGGCCGGGATGCGGGCCGCCATCGGTCGCCGACTGGCCGCCGAGCGAGCCCGGGGAGACGAGGAGCGCCGCCAATGGCTCGAGGCCTGGTCGAACGGGCCGGTGGCCCTGGTGCCCGAGGAAGCCAACCGCCAGCACTATGAGGTGCCGGCCTCCTTCTTCGAACTCATACTCGGCCCCCGGCTCAAGTACTCGGCCGGGCTGTGGGAGCCGGACGACGATCTGGCAGCCTCCGAGCTTCGCATGCTGGATCGCACCATCGATCAGGCCGGTGTGGCCGACGGGATGCGAGTGCTCGACCTGGGCTGTGGCTGGGGTTCGGTCTCGCTCCGCGTGGCCGAGCAGTTTCCGTCGGCCACCGTGCTCGCCGTCTCCAACTCGGCCTCCCAGGGGGAGTTCATCGCCGCCCGGGCCTCGGCCGCCGGTCTGGGCAATGTCGAGCATCGAGTGGTCGATGTCAACGGACTGCATCGGCCGGGATTGACCGCCGACGGTCGATTCGACCGGATCATCAGTGTGGAGATGCTGGAGCATGTGCGCAATCACCGCCGCCTGTTCGGCCGGCTGCGAGACCTGTTGACCGACGACGGTCGGGTCTATGTCCATGTCTTCGCTCACCGGGACCGGTTCTACCCGTTCGAGGATGAGGGCTCGGCCAACTGGATGACCCACTACTTCTTCAGCGGCGGGGTCATGCCGTCGGCCGACCTGTTCCCTCGCATCACCGCCGAGTACGAGACCGGTCTGGTCGTCGAGGGGACCTGGTGGTACCCGGGCCATCACTACGCCCGCACCCTCGATGCCTGGCTCGAACGTATCGACGCCGATCGGAACCGGATCGAGGCCGTACTGGGCCCGGTCTACGGGCCCGACACCAAACGCTGGATCCAGCGGTGGCGTATGTTCATGATGGCCTGCTCGGAACTGTTCGGCTTCGACGGCGGCACCGAGTGGGGTGTCGTCCACCACCGGATGGCCCCGTCGTAGGCCCGGCGTTCTCCGCTCACCGCGGTTCTGGTAGCATGAACGCCGATTTTTCGGAGCTGCTGGTACCAGAAGGCGGCCATCGACGTGGCACAGTGGCGGGGTGATGGAGCCGAGCTTCCAGGACCGGCGCCAGGGTCGGTCGGCGTGGCGGGAGTGCGGTGCCGGTCCGCCCGTCGTCTTCCTTCATGGGCTGGGGGGAACCCGTGAATCGTGGAATCCCCAACTGGCGATGCTTGGAGCCGACCACCGTTGCATGGCATGGGACATGCCGGGCTACGGGGAGGCCGGGCCGGAGGCTGAGCTGACGTTCCCGATTCTTGCCGATCGGGTGGTCGAGTTCCTGGACGACGCAGGGGTCGATCCCGACCGGCCGGTGGACCTGGTGGGACTGAGCTTCGGGGGCATGCATGCTCTTCACACCGCGCTTCGACACCCCCAGCGGGTTCGCCGGCTTGTTCTGGCCGACACCAGCCCGGCCTTTGGGCTGGACGGCACCACGGCCGAGGGCTGGAAGCGGGCCCGGCTCCAGCCGCTCGACCGCGGATCGACACCGGCCGGGATGGCGGCCGAGGTGCTCGATGTCATCGCCGGTCGGCCCCTGGCTCCCGACATCCGGATCGACCTGATCGCCGGCTTTGCCCGCATTCCCACCGATGGGCTGCGCGCTGCCGTCCAATGCCTACCCGACCATGATTTGAGGGGGCGGCTGGCCGAGATCGAACAGGAGGCCCTGGTCATCGTGGGCGAACTCGATACCGAGACCCCGGTGGCCTACGCTGAGGCCTTGGCTGCCGGCCTGCCCCGGGCTCGGCTGGAGATCATGGCCGGAGTCGGTCACCTGAGTCCCTCGGAAGACCCGGTGACGTTCAACCGGCTCGTGCTCGAGTTCCTGGCCCAACCCGATCCGGCCGGCGATCCCACACCCCACAACCGGGAGAACATGCATTGACCCTGACAGATCTGGCCCACGCCGACGGCATCCTCACCCCGGAGCGGGCGGCGTTGGTGGAACGCATGGCCGGACTTGGGAGCGACATCGCCGCCCGATCGGCTCACTACGACCGGACCGCCGGCTTCCCCACCGAGAACTGGCGGGACTTCGCCGCCGCCGGTCTGCTCGGAGTCTGCATCCCGGTCGACGACGGGGGACTGGGCGGGGACTTCGTGGGCTACGCCCTGGTGGCCGAAGAACTGGGCCGCCACTGCACGGCCACCGCACTGACGTTCAACATGCACGTGGCCACCACCCTGCTCACCGGCCAGATCGCCGATGACATGGATCTCGCCGACGACGAACGGGCGGTCCTTCACCGGCGTCGCCGCACACTGCGGGCCGGCATCATCGAGCGTCACATGATCCACAGCCAGCCCTTCTCCGAGGGCCTGGCAGCCGGCGCCACCGCCGGCTACGCCACCCGGGCCGTGCCGGTCGACGGCGGCTACCGGGTGACCGGGCGCAAGATCTTCGCCTCCCTCAGCAGCGCGGCCCACGTCCACAACATCGTGTGCCTGGTCGAGGGCGACTGCCGTGTCCGGCTACTCGGGGTACCGGCCGACAGCGAGGGGGTCGAGGTGGTGGGCGATTGGGATCCCATGGGTATGCGGGCCACCGATTCCCGGGATCTGGTGCTGAACGATGTGTTCGTGCCGGCCGACAATGAGTGGATTCCCCCAGGCATGTTCGATCAGGCGGCCCGACGTTGGCCCTACTTCTACATGACACTGTCGTTCGCGTACCTGGGCCTGATGCGGGCCGTCATGGACGCCACCGCCGCCTATCTCATCGGCGATGGAGGGCCTCGGGCCCGACGGAGCCATCCCATCAAGCAGCAGGGATGGGCCGAGATGAACCTGGTGTACGAGCGGGCCCAGGCCCTGTGCTACCGGGTGCTGGGCGAGCTCGGCGTCGACCCGTCGCCGGCGGCAGTACGCCGGGCGTGGAGCTCGATGGTCACCACCATGGAGGGCGCCCCGACCCTGGCCTCGACCGCCATCCGGGTGTGCGGCGGCCGGTCCATGCTCCGGCCTTCGCCCCTGGAGCAGCACTATCGGGACTCGCGTGCCGGGGCCACCATGTTGCCATGGAGCGTCGAGGTCTGCCTGGATCGGCTCGGTCGGGCCGGGCTGTTTTCCGATGACGGCGACGACGCCGATCCCGATCGGGAGTCCCCGGCATGATCGGGGATCCCGGTGCCGGGATCGGAGGCGGCCATCACATCGAGTGGCCGTGGGTCGAACGCTACGCCCGCCAGTTCGAGGCGTGTCGGGTGTCGGGCGGCGAGGTGGCGGTGGTGCTGTCGGAGACTCGGAGCCGACCAATCGTGGTGGAGACGGCCCGCCTGGCTCTGGCCTCCCTCGGGGTGGTTCCGGTCGAGGTGGTGGTGCCGACGCCGCCCAACCCCGGCCCGTTGCCCATCCGATCCACCGGAGCCTCGGTGGCCATCGACGACAATCCGGCAGCCATGGCCGCCCTGCGGGCCGCCGACTTCGTGGCCGACTGCACCGTGGAGGGTTTGCTCCACGCTCCCGAGCTGACGTCGATCCTGGAGGCCGGGACCCGCATTCTCATGATCTCCAACGAACACCCCGAGAACTGCGAACGGTGGCCGGTGGACGACGGGCTGGCCGGCCGGGTGGCCAGGGGGCTGGCCCTCTTGGAGGCGGCATCGATCATGACGGTGACCTCCGATGCCGGCACCGACCTGACCGTCGACCTCGACGGCTCGTTCCGGGCCGGTTCCCACGGCTGGTGCGATCGGCCCGGCACCATTGCCCACTGGCCCGGCGGTCTCGTGCTCGCCTTCCCCGCCGCCGGTTCGGTTCACGGCACCGTGGTCATGGCCCCGGGAGACGTGAATCTCACGTTCAAACGTTATGTGGAGTCGACGGTCCGGCTCACGGTGGTCGACGACCACATCACCGCAATTGCCGGTGAAGGGGTGGACGCCGAACTGTTCTCGTCCTACCTGGCCGCCTTCGGTGAACCCGAGGCCTACGCCACCAGCCATGTGGGCTGGGGCCTGAACCCGTCGGCTCGATGGGAGTCGATGGCCATGTGGGATCGGTCCGACCTCAATGGCACCGAGCTGCGGGCCTTTGCCGGCAACTTCCTGTATTCGACCGGGGCCAACGAGGTGGCGGGACGGTTCTGCCGGGGCCACTTCGACCTGCCGATGCGACGATGTACCATCGCCTTGGACGGCGAGCCGGTGGTGACAGCCGGGGCGCTGATCTCGGATCTCGGTCCGGACTGATCGGACCCGGGCCCAACCCCGAGCACATGTGGGGAGTGGCAACCCAGGGCACCGAACCCCGACCGGCCGCACCGCGATCCGGTCAGAACAGAGGAAGGCTGGAGGAACAGCATGCAAACCCAATTGGTGATCAAGGGTGACCGTCGGGATGCCTCCGACGAGGGAACCATCGATGTGATCAATCCGGCCGACGGCTCGGTGGTGGCCACGGTGGCCGCCGGCACCGTAGACGACATGGTCGCCGCCTGCGATGCCGCCGCGGCCGCTCAGGTCGGCTGGGCCGCCACCGCACCTCGGGATCGGTCCGAGCTGCTGCGGTCGTGCTATCGGGTCATGACCGACAACGCCGACATGCTGGCCGATCTCATCGTGGCCGAGAACGGTAAAGCCCGGTCCGATGCGCTGGGCGAGGTGTCGTACGCCGCCGAGTTCTTCCGGTGGAACGCCGAGGAGACGGTCCGCATCCGGGGCGTCGTGGCCACCAACCCGGCGGGTACCGCCCGAATGATCGTCCACCACCCGCCGGTGGGCGTGGTCCTGATGATCACCCCGTGGAACTTCCCGGCGGCCATGATCACGAGGAAGCTGGCTCCGGCACTGGGGGCCGGCAACACCGTGGTCATCAAGCCGCCGAAGGAGTCACCGCTCACCGCCCTGGCCCTGGCCGACCTTTTCGAGAACAAGGTGGGGGTGCCGCCCGGTGTCATCAACGTCGTGGCCACCGCGTCGGCCTCCAAGCCGGTGCAGGCGGCCATGAATCACCAGGCTGTGCGCATGGTGTCGTTCACCGGCTCCACCGAGGTCGGTCGTGTGCTGCTGGAGCAGGCGGCCGGTCGGGTCCTCAAGACGGTCATGGAGCTGGGGGGCAACGCGCCGTTCGTGGTCTTCGCCGATGCCGATCTCGACGCTGCGGTCGAGGGGGCGATCGCGGCCAAGATGCGGCACTCGGCCGAGACCTGCACCGCCGCCAACCGGTTCTACGTCGAGGAACCGGTGCTGGAGGAGTTCGGGGCCAAGTTGGGCCGGGCCATGGCCGATCTCAAGGTTGCGCCCGGCAACGAGGATGGAGCCCAGGTCGGTCCCCTCATCAACGCCGGGGCGGTGGAGAGTGTCGACAGGCTGGTTCGTTCCGCCGTGGACGGCGGGGCCGAGGTCGTTACCGGCGGTCGCGCCGTCGATCGACCCGGCTTCTTCTATGCCCCCACTGTGCTGTCCGGCGTCGCCCCCGACGCCGAGGTGTGCCGCAACGAGATCTTCGGTCCGGTAGCCCCTCTGGTGCCGTTCCGCGATGAGGACGAGGTGATCGCCCTGGCCAACGACACCGAGATGGGTCTGATCGGCTATGTGTACACCACCGACCTGGCCAAAGGCCTTCGTGTCAGCGAGCAGATCAAGGCCGGCATGATCGGCCTGAACCGGGGTGTCGTTTCGGACCCGGCCGCCCCGTTCGGTGGCATGAAACAGTCGGGACTCGGTCGGGAAGGCTCCACCGAGGGCATTTACGAGTTCTGCGAGACCCAGTACATCGCCACCAACTGGTAGTGGTGGCCCGATAGATCGCCACCAACTGGTAGTGGTGGCCCGATAGATCGCCACCAACTGGTAGTGGTGGCCCGATAGATCTCCACCAACTGGTAGTGGTGGCCCGATAGATCTCCACCAACTGGTAGTGGTGGCCCGACAGATCGCCACCAACTGGTAGTGGTGGCCCGATAGATCTCCACCAATTGGTCGTGGTGGCGCGATTCACCGCCACCAGCCGGTAGTTGGAGGGAACCAGGGAGTGACATGAGCGACTACAAGAGAATCAGGGTGATGTGGCCCGACCATCTGGGCTTGGCCCGGGGCAAATACCTGCCGGCCCGGCTGGCCCATCGAGGCACCAATCATTGCGTCACCACCTTCGCCCTCGGCTATGACCGGAGTCTGATTCCGGCTCCCGGCTCGTACCTGCTGGAAGGACTGATCGACGTCCACGCCGGTTTCGATCCCGAGGCTGTCCGCCCCGGCTGGGAGGACGACAGCACCGGAGTTGTTGTCGGTCATCTCAGTCTCTACGGGCAGCCCTACCCGGTTGCCGCCCGCCATGTTCTGGAGCAGGCAGTCGACGCATGGCAGGAGCTGGGCTACCGGGTCAAGGTCGGCATCGAACTGGAGGCCTATCTGCTCCAGCCCTCGGCCGACGGTGGCTGGGAGCGATACAAGAACCCCAGGGCTCTTGTCTACGGCACCGGGCCGTCCAACGATCCTCATGGAGTGATGGACGACATCATGGCCTCCGCCGAGCGGTCCCGTTTTCGGGTCGAGTCGATCAATGCCGAGTTCGATGAATCCCAGTACGAACTGACGCTCGAGTATGACGATCCGGTGGATGCCGCCGACGACATCTTCCTGTTCCGCATCATGGCCCGAGAGGTGGCGCTCCGGCACGGCCTCGATCTGACATTCCTCGGCAAGCCGTTCAACGACCTCAGTGGCAGCGGGGTCCACGTCAACATGTCCCTGGTGGACGCCGACGGTGAGAACGCCCTGGCCGGTTCCGCCGCCGAGGACGGCCTGTCCGACCTGACCCGGCGGTGCATCGCCGGGCTGTGTGCCCATCATCAGGCCCTGACTGCGGTAACGGCTCCCACCGTCAACGCCTATCGGCGGCTCCAGCCGGCGTCGCTCAGCGGGTACTGGGCCAACTGGGGCTACGACCATCGCTGTGTTGCGGTCCGGGTCCCGGCCGCCCGGGGAACGTCGACCCGCCTCGAAAGCCGGCTGCCCGACGGTGCGGCCAACGTGCACCTGGCCGTGGCCGCCGTGCTGACGGCGGCCCGACTCGGGGTGGTCGACTCGCTGGAGTGTCCGCCGGTCGAGACCGGTGACGGGTTCGACGACGTCAACACCGACGTGTGCGCCTCCCCGGATCTGGCCCACGCCCTCGATCGGCTCGAGGAGGACACCGCCTTCGTCCGGGCACTGAGTCCGGATCTGGTGGCCAACTTCGTGGCCAACAAGCGGGCCGAGTGGGATCGATTCATCGAGGCCGAGGGCACCTATGAGTCCGAAGGTGGCGTCACCGATTGGGAGCTGAACGAGTACCTGCCCTACCACTGAGCGCCTTCGTGCCACCCTGCCACGGTGGCGCGGCGCCGATGCCGGTACCGGTGACCGAACCGAGGGTTGGGCCCTTCGACCCACTGCTGGATCGTTCGCACCAAACTGCTCCAGCCCGGGGCCGGAGCCGACGATTCCACCCCGGTGCGAAGAAGTGTGGCGGTTCTGCTGATGTCGTGTCTCATCGCCGTGGGCTCGGCAGTCTCTACGTTGCTGTTCCCGGTCCCGGTCGAGGCCCGGTCGATCGATCGCATCCTGGTGGAGACCGGCGCCACCTACGGAGAACTGGATCGGGAGTATCTCCAGGTCATCAACACCTTCCGGCGGGCCAACGGGCTTCCCGATCTGTACCTCAGAGCCCAACCGTCCCACTGGCGGACCTACAACTCCTGTCTGTCCGACCTCAATGTGTGGCGTCACAACAACGGGGTGGCCATGGGCCATCTCGGCAGCGGCCAGGTCGGACGGTGCGGCTCGTTCCCCGAACTGGCCCTGACCGGCGAGGTCTGGGGCGGCTGGGGAGGCACGGCCACCGACGCCGTTGCCGCCCGGCTGTCGACCGTGTGGTATGCCTCCGACGCCCACCGATCCATCATCCTGTCCAATGCCGACTGGGTCCAGGTTCACATGGTGAGCTACCGAACCGCCAACGGCAGCGTCTGGCACCTGGGCCAGCTGCAGTTCGGCGTCGATGATCCCGGCCGGGATCGCTGGTTCACGGCCGCTTCCCCCGACACCGGTCGGCACAACCCGGCGGCGACACCATCGGAGAGCGATCCCCACCATCCCCTCCATGTCGGTCGATTCCACGGCATGGGATGGAGGGGGGAGCTACTGGCTCCTCGTGGCACCCCGGGCTCCGCCTATCGTGGCTGGGCCGATCCGGCGGCCGTTTCACTCGAGCCGGCGCTCGACGGGGCCAAGCCCCATCGCTACTACCGGTACGGCACGGCCCGGCTCTATGTCGCCTACTTCGGTCGATCGCCGGATCGTGCCGGCTGGGCCTACTGGAATCGGCGGCGCGCCCTCGACGGCGTGGGTCTGGGCGACATCTCCGAGGCGTTCGCCGGTTCCGACGAGTTCCGAACCCGCTACGGCTCGGTCGACAACTCGCAGTTCGTGTCCATGGTGTATCGCAACGTCCTGGGCCGGTCACGCGATCGGGCCGGCCATCGCTATTGGCTCGGCCTACTCGACCGGGGCGCCATTTCCCGGGGTGAGATGATGGTGCACTTCTCCGACTCGGCCGAGTTCACCCGGGTTGCCGGACCCCGGCTGACCGGGCGGCACTGGAACGGCGACATGGCCGACAGCTACCGCCGCGCTCTGCCGACCACGGTGGGTCTCGGCCTGTAGAGCCGGCGTGGTCGGTCAAACCGGCCGGTCAGCTCAGGTCGAACCAGATGTGGGTCTGGCCGGTGCCGCTGACCGACTCGTAGTGGCCGAACTGGGTGCCGGGGGTTTTGCAGTCGGCGCCGCCGAGAGCACCGACCATGGACAGGTAGTGACCGAAGTAGCCCTCGGGGGCGAAGGCCGCGTAGTTCGGCATGTTCTCGATGACGGCGGCGTGGTCACCGGCCAGCAGCCGGCCGATGACGTGACGGTCGGCGGCGGCCGCCTCCGGGGTCCGGATGTGGACATCGGGGTCGGCGGCCTCGTGGTCCCGGAATTGACGCAGGGGCCAGAATCGGTGGCTCAGACCTCCGGATGCCAACACCACGACCCGCCGATCGACCCGGCCTATGGCCTCGGCCAGGAGCGAGCCGTAGAGCAGGAAGTCATCGGTCTCCGCCGTCTGGCATACGCTGGCCGAGACCCAGCGCTCGTTGCCGTCGGGGCGTTGCAGGAACTTCAGCAGGTTGACGGTGGGGTAGTGGATGGGCAGGTGGGGATCGTCGATGGCCGTGATCCAGGTGTCATCTCGGTCTTCGGACAGCCCGGCCCACGTTTCGGCCAACTCCCGGTCGCCTCGTAGATCGTAGGGGACCTGGCTCATACCACGGGGTAGTTCCTCGGAGGTGTAGCTGCCGTGGCGTCGATCGTGGGCGGCGACGACGTGTTCGATGGTGGTGAACCAATGGGTGTCGAACACCACCACGGTGTCATAGTCGAGGCCGCTCATCTTCTGCCGGTAGAGATCGTGAAGGCCCTGGAACAGTGACGTGTCCTGCCCATGGTTCAGTTCTCGGCGCTCGGCCTCGGGCAGTACCAAGGTCGGCACATGAGACACCAGTCCCGCTCCGACCACTTCACCCATTGCCATCATCCATTCTGCTCACCGATCTGCTCTCCATCCCGCGGCCGTGACGTTCTCAATGGACTCGCACCGGCAGGTGCTTGATGCCGGAGATGAAGTTGGATCGCAGCCGATCGGGTTCACCCATCAGCTCGATTCGGTCCACCCGCTTCATCAGCTCCTCGAACACCAGCCGGATCTCCATCCGGGCCAGCCAGGCACCGAGGCACAGGTGGGGACCGTTGCGGCCGAAGGCCATGTGGTCATTTCGCTCCCGGGCCAGGTCGAAGCGGTAGGGGAGAGGAAAGCCCTCGTCGTCGTGGTTGGCCGAGTTGTACCACATGACCACCTTGTCCCCGGCCTTGATCCGCCTGCCCCGCAGCTCGACATCCTGAGTGGCGGTGCGGCGAAAATGCATGGTGACCGATCCGGTGCGCAGGATCTCCTCCACCGCAGTGGGAGTGAGTTCAGGATTGTCCTTCCACGCCCGCCACAGCTCGGGGTGGGCGGCCAGCACCCACATCCCATGAGCCATGGTGTAGCGGGTGGTGTCGTTGCCGGCCGCCACCAGCAGGGTGAAGAAGTTGTTGAACTCGTGGTCGGTCAGGGGCCGGCCGTCCCGGGCCGGGGCCAGCAACTGGCTGATGATGTCGTCGGTGGGCTTGCCCCGGCGGGCTGCCGCCTGCTCCTGGGCATAGGAGAAGATCTGAATGGAGGCCGGACTGCGGAACGGGACCATACGGAACTGCTCGGTGTCGGTCAGGTCAACCGGGTAGTCGGTGAACTCGGGATCGGTGTTGCCCAGCAGGGCGTCGCCCCAGGCCACGAGCTTGTGGCCGTCCTCATCGCTGGTGCCCAGCAGGCGGCCCAGCATGCGCATGGGCAGCTGTTCCGCGATGTCGGTGACGAAGTCGAACTCACCCTTGGGTAGGGCTGCCTCCACCACCTCGGCGGCCAGCCGGCGGATGCCGTCCTCATAGGATTCGACGGTGCGCCGGGTGAACCCCTTGGACACCAGGCGGCGGTATCGGGTGTGCTCCGGAGGGTCCATCTCCATCAAGGTTCGACGGGCCTCGGTCTCGTCCGGATCCATTTCCTCCAGCCGGATACCCCGGGTCGAGGTGAAGGTCTTGACGTCATGGCTGACCTGCAGCGCGTCGTCGTAGCGCAGTATCGACCAGAAACCCGAACCGTCGGACTCCTCGGTCCAGTGCACCGGATCGGTGGCCCGAAGGCGATCGTAGGTGGCGAAGGGAACCCCGGCGATATAGGTCTCGTGACTGGTCAGGTCGGCGTCGTCGGGACCGAGATCGTCCAGATAGGGATCGACGAAGGTGGCTGCGGTGGCGGCATCTGCCATGGTCCTGGTTACTCCGGATTCTCGGGCTGGGGCGCCGAATCGGCTCCGACCATCGGATTGGGGGCGGCCCAGACGGTGGTGCCCGGGCCCATCGAGGTGCCGACCTGGCGGTAGTAGGCCCCGATGATCTCGAACGGCTGCAGCAGGTGCAGTTCCTCGGTCGGCGTCTCGGGCAGGCACAATTCGGCCTCGCCGGCATAGACCGGTCCGACGTCGTGGTCGAAGCCCCGCATGGTCACCAATTCGTCCAACGAGTCCCGGCCGTCCATCTCGATGGCCGGCATCTGCCGGGAGTGCAGCATGGGGTGGCCGTTCACGAAGCCCGGGGTCTCAGCGGTGCCGGTGATGGTGAAGGTGGCTTCGGCCAGGCGGCGGCCCCAGGTGCTGAGCGTGGCCCCGAAACGCCCGCCCGGCTCAAGCCGAGGCCCGGCCCGGCCGTGGGTGACGGGCCGGGTCATCCAGATCTCGGCCAGCTTCTTGGGGTAGCCCTGGAGGTGACCCCTGGCCATGGCGAAGTCCTTGTCGACCCAGATGTAGGCGGCCCGGCTGTAGGTGGTACCCCGGTGGCGGCAGCGGATGACGATGAACGTCTCCTTGTACTGGGCCCGGGCCGGATCCAACAGCTCGTCGAAGCCGTCACCGCACGATTGCCAGTCGGCCCAGATGATGGCCACCGCACCCGGGTCCTCGTCGGCCGGTTCGAGCGCCGGTGGCAACAGCGCCGTCACCTTGGCCGGGTCGGTCCGGAATTCGACGGTCAACATCTCCCCGCTGTAGTGCCAGGGCTGGTTGGCCAGAATGGTGCCGATCCCGGTCGGGGTACGGGGGTACATGAGGCCCTTGAGCCGTCCGTCGGAACCGGATTGCCCCTGCTCGCTCGACATGGCCCAAGGGTAATCGTTTGGTACCAAACCATTCAACCGGGCCGCCGTTGGCCGGTGATCAGGCCGGCGTGTCGGTGCCGTCGGTGTCGGTCTCGTTGTCGGCTTCGCCGGTGTTGCGTACGACCTGTCGCAGCAAGCGGGCAAGCTGACGGCGGTCCGAGGCCGAGAGACCGGCTGTCATTTCCGACTCGTAGCGATTGAACCGGGGAAAGAGGTCCTTGATCACGCCGAGTCCGTCGTCCGAAAGCCCGACCACCACCTTGCGCCGGTCGCTGGCGACCCGTGACCGCTCAACCAGGCCCTGACGCTCCAAGGTGTTGACCATGCCGGTGAGCGTGCCCTTGCTCAGGTCACACTCGGCGGCCAGTCGGCCGGTCTCCATCTCGTCCCATACCCACAACACCCAGAGAATGGTGAAGCCACCCCACGAGATCCCGTAGTCGGACAGGATGGTGCGTTCGGCCACCCGGCGGACGGCGGCCGCCGCCCGGTAGATGTTGGAGATCGCCAGCATCGACTCGAAGTCGAACGGCTGGTCGCCGAGTTTGGCCTGGACATCCCGTTCGGCATCGAGCAGTCGTTCGAGGCCGACGTCGGCGGTGGGGCCGTCGTTCTCGGTTCTGGTCGGTGGAAGGTCGGTCTCGGCCATGGGCAAAGAGCATCCTAATCGCCGGCTCCGATAGGGCCACGATCGGTCGGATCACCCCATCCGGTTCGGGTCGGGCGGCGGATTCGACCGACCTTGGATCTGATTTGGTGCCGAACTACTCTCGGGCCATGACCGAGTATCGCCGGATCCTGCTCGACGGCTACCCAACCGAGGTGGTTCGGCAACTCGACGGTGGTCGTGACGAACTGGTGGCCGGTGACGGCCGTCGGGTGGCCACCGCCGAGGCCGTGCACCTCCCGCCGGCAGAGCCGACGAAGATCATCTGCGTCCACCTCAACTACCGGAGCCGGGTGGAGGAGTTCATGGCCCGATTGCCGCCGGCCCCCACCTACTTTCACAAACCGGTCACGGCGCTCAACGCCCACGGCGCCGATGTGGTTCGGCCCGAGGGTTGCCGTTGGCTCAACTACGAAGGCGAAATCGCCATCGTCATCGGCCGGACCTGCCGCAATATTGCACCCGACGAGGCCGCCCGGTACATTGCCGGCTACACGGTCGGCAACGACTACGGCCTTCACGACTTCCGCGACACCGACGCCGGCTCCATGCTCCGGGTGAAGGGGTCCGACACCCTTTGCCCGCTGGGACCGGGCCTCGTCACCGACTGGGACTTCCGCCACAAGCGCATCCGGACCGTCGTCAACGGTGAGGTCCGCCAGGACGGCAACACCGACGAGATGGAATGGGACATGCACTACCTGGTGGCCGACATCGCCCGCACCATCACCCTGGTGGCGGGCGATGTGCTGTTGTCCGGTACACCGGCCAACTCCCGAACCGTGTATCCCGGTGATGTCGTCACCGTCGAGGTCGAGGGTTTGGGCGCCCTGACCAACAGCATCGTGTCCGGACCCACCCCCATCCGGGCCGACGTCGGGGCCCAGCCCAGCAATTCCGAAGAGGTCCAGTCCACGGCCAAGGGCGGCGACTGGGAGTTCCGAGGCAGACGCAAACCCCGCAAACCGGGGGAGGAGGCGGTCGACGAGTGAAGGGCGCAGGGGCGGTGACCGTACCCGGAGAGGCGGCTCGATACACGGTGGGTGGGGTGTCGGTGCCGGTCGACCACTTCGTCGGCGGCCGGTGGATCGGCTCCGAGCACCGGTTCGAATCCCGCTCCCCTCTGGACTGGCACGGCCCCGTCCTGGCCGAGGTGGCCCGGGGCGATGCCACCACCGCCGAGGCCGCGGTTGGCGCCGCCGTTGACGGGTTCCGGGCCTGGTCGGCCTTCACCGTGGCCGAGCGGGCCGAGGTGTTGAACCGCCTGGCCGATCTGATCGAAGCCAACACCGACGAGATCGCCAAAGTCGAGACCCTGGACATGGGGTTCATGTACGAATCGATGCGGCAACGGCTGGTGGTCCGGGGTGCGGTCAACTTCCGAACCTACGCCGAGCTGATCATCACCCACGAGGAGCGGGCGTGGGCGGCCAAGGGATTGCACAACACGGTCCAACGCATGCCGGCCGGCCCGGCGGTGGTGATCACCCCATGGAACGCCCCGTTCATGCTGAGCACCTGGAAACTGGCCCCGGCCCTGGCCGCCGGCAACAGCGTGATCCACAAACCGGCCGAATGGTCGCCGCTGTCGGCGGCGCTGCTGGCCGAACTGACCGTCGACGCCGGCTTTCCGGCCGGGGCCTACAACCTGGTCCAAGGTATCGGCGAGGAGGTCGGTGCGGCCCTGGTGGCCGATCCCCGGGTTCGCCGCATCACCTTTACCGGTTCACCGGAGACGGCCCGGCACATCGGCCGGGCAGCAGCCGACAACATCGTGCCCTTCACCGCCGAACTGGGTGGCAAAGGGCCGCTCCTGGTGTTCGCCGACAGCGACCTGGACGCGGCCGCCCACCGCGCCGCCTGGCAGTACGACGACTCGGGCCAGGTCTGCCTGGCCGGTACCAGGCTGCTGGTGGAGGCTTCGATTCGGAATGAGTTTCTGGAGCGGTTCAACCGACACGTCGACCGGCTGGTGTTGGGCGACAGCCGCGACCCCGACACCGACATCGCCCCCATGGTCCATCCCGAGCATCGGGACCGGGTCCACGGTTTCGTGGAACGGGCCAGGGCCGGCGGTGATCGTATTCTCCGGGGCGGTGAGCCGGTCGAGGGCAGCCTGCACTACCAGCCGACCCTGATCGAACCGGTGTCCAACCGCAGCGAGGTGGTTCAGCGGGAGATCTTCGGCCCGGTCTTGACCCTGCAGACCTTCAGTGACGAAGCGGAAGCCGTCGCGCTGGCCAACAGTACCGACTACGGGTTGTCGGCCATCGTGTTCACCACCTCGGCCCACCGGGCCGAACGGGTGGGGCGGGCCATCCGGGCCGGGCTGGTGTGGGTCAACACCTTCCTGGTTCGGGATCTGACCGCACCGTTCGGGGGTTGCGGCATCAGCGGCATCGGCCGGGAGGGTGGTGATCACGCCCTCGAGTTCCACAGCGATCTCAAAACACTGATGATCCTGGACGGCTCGGTCGACTAGTCCTGACCGGATCGATGGCCCATCCGGTCGCCCTCCCGACCTCTTGTTCGTTCCCGTCCCGCCCACTCGACACTTTGTCCCTCGTCGTCGCGCCCTCCCGACCTCTTGTCCCGTGTCGTCCCAGGAAGGGGACGAGAACCCGCAAATCCTCGGGGGAGACCGGGTCAGTCGCCGAAGCCCTCGTAGGCGGCATCCATGGTCTCGGCCGAATAGGAACGGAAGGCGATCATGGTGTTGGTGCCGGTGATGCCCGGCAGCTTGGCGATGTACTCGGTCACCACCCGGGCGATGGCCTCGTGATCGGCCACCTTGACGATGGCCACCAGATCGACGTCGCTGCCGGCCACCGAATGGGCCTCACTCACCCCGTCGATCTCGGTCAGCTCGGCCCCGAGGCGGGCGATGGCCTGCGGCTCGGCCGTTATCAACACGATGGCGGTGATGACCATTGGTTCCTCCCCTGGGATGAGATGTGGATGTGAATCCAGAGCCCAATGGTAGCTGGGTCAACCGGCCCCAGTCGTCGTGGCCGGGAATCGTGGCTGGTAGTCTCGACGGGATCGGGCGCCGCCCGATCCCGCCACTTTCATCCCATCGGTTCCGCCGCCGTGACTATCATTCCGCCCCGCCCTGATCCGCCTTCCAACCGGGCATCTCCGTGACCGCCGTTCTGGTCGCCGGACATCATCGGAGCGGCACCAGCCTGCTGGCACAACTGCTGGACCGAGCCGGGTTGTTCATGGGGGAGCGGCTGATGGGGGCCACCGAGGCCAATCCTCACGGTCACGTGGAGGATCTCGATGTCGTCGACATCCACGATCAGATATTGGCCGACAACGGATTGACGTGGCAGGTCGATCAGGAGTTCATCCCCACCGTGAACCTCGATCTGGAGCGTCGCATCGGTGACCTCGTGGCTCGGCGGCGGGAGCTGGGCCGACCGTGGGGGGTCAAGGATCCCCGGATCTGCCTATTCCTCCCGCTGTGGAAGCACGTGTTGCCCGAGGCTCGGATTCTTGTCACCTTCCGGCCTCCGGCCGCCTGTATCGAATCGATGGAGCGCCGGTCGGCACGGGATCTCATCGAGGGTAGGGGAGACCCCGGCCACAACTGGCGGTTCTGGACCGAGCCCGATCATGGTGCTCGCCTCTGGTTGGTCCACAACCGAGCCTTGCTCCGGGCCGTCCGGGCCTACGGCGATGATGTCATCGTTGTCGGCTTCGACCAGCTCTCAGCCAACCGCGATGTCGTCGGGCTGCTCAACCAGCGATGGCATCTCGACCTCGAACCGGTGCCACCGGCCGCCATTCTCGACCCTGCGGCTATCACGGCTGGCGATGGTCCGCTCGAGGTGGTCGACGATCGCCTGCGCCGCGACATTGAGCGAGTGTGGATCGAGCTGATCGATCGGCAATGGCGGCCCCAACCCCCGATCACGGCGGTGACCGACCAGGCCCGAACGACGAGCCGGAAGGAAGCGGTGTGAAGCCCCCGTCCATTCGGCATCCCGAGATCCTCCTGCAGCCCCCCGACGAGTTGTCGGCGTCGCGGCGGGCCTCGATTCTCGACCACGAGAACCGATTGTTGCGAGCCCGATTGGAGGGAAGGGGTCGTGTCGAGGCCGACCCCGAGCTTCACCGTCGGCTGGCAGAGGCAACGACCGAGAACCATCGGCTCAACGTCGAACTCGACGAGGCTCGCCGCAAACTGGATCACAGTCGCGGCCAGGAGGCCGAACTCCGGCGCCGACTTCAGGGTCAGACTCAGCAGGTCGTCAACCTGGGTGATCGGATCGCCGCCATGGGCCAACAGCTCAAGGGTCACGACGGCCGGATGCAACAGTTGTCACGGCAGATCGGAGAGGTCCAACGGCTACACCACGATGCCGAGCGACGGGCCGACGTCGAGAATGAACTGAGGGAGGCGGCCAGGCGGATTGAACTCCTGGAGTCGGAGCTGGCCATGTCTCACTCCGACCTGGCCCAGGCTCGCGCCGATCTGGGGCGACTGCTGCTCCGATTGCGGTCCACGCCGCTGATTCATCTGTTCCGGCGGTGGAGCGGCTTCAGGATCATCGAATCGCGCTGGGGTGGTCGGTGAGGCCGATCGATCAACCCACGAAACCAGGATCGTCCGGACCGACCCCGGATCATCTCCCCCCGGTGGAGCGGTCCATTGATCGCAAGGAGAGTCGGCCGGATCGTTCCGATTCCGTGTTCGTGATCGACGATCCGGTCGGGTTTCCGTGGGAGCGTCCCCGGTTCGACCAGTGGGTGTTGCTGGTCGATGGGCGTCCACTCGCCCGGTCCGACGTGGGCCACTGGGTCACAGCCCGCATGGTCCATTGCCTTCGGCCCACCGATTTCGTCGTCCTAGGTCCCGACCAACAGCTTGACCATCAGGGGTCGACTCTGCCGGCCGGTCTGGTGAGGGCATCGTCCTCGATGTCGATGGCGGCCGTAGCCGGTACCGTCGGGTCCCGACTTCTCGGCTGCCGGCCGGAGCGGCTCGGTCTCGACTCGGCCGCCGTCGTGTTGAACAGCGTGTCGGACGTAGTGGTGGGGTACCTTGTCGCCCGAGGGCGGGGAAGGGGAACGAATGGGTGGACGGACTCGGTGTACCAGCCGCTGCCGGACGGGCCTCTCGCCTGGTCCGGGTGGGGCGGGCCGTCGCTGCCGCTGCCTCCGCTCGGTGATCGGCAGTGGCTGCGGATGCCGTCGGAAACCGACGAAGGTCCGATGTGGATTCCCCCGACCGACCGGGCAGGCAACGCAGCAGGTGACACCGATGACGCCGGCGGTTCGCTGGGGGTTCACTCGCCGGTGTGGGGACTCGACGCCGGGACCGTTGAGCGGGTCGAGTCCGGCCGGCGACCGGCGGTGGTGGGCGTCCACGTCATGGTGACCAGGCTGCCGACTCGCAGGGCCGATCGTGTCGATTGGACCGCCGGCCTGTGGGAGCAGGTGGTCACCGACGGGTTCCTGGCGTTCACCCTTCCCTTCGAGGCTGGTTCCGCCGGAATTTGCGATGTGGGTACCGTCACCGCCGGGTTCGAGTCGGGTTCACCGATGGCTCGTGATCACGGCCAATTGATCGAGGAGCTGCTGGAGGCGACGGCGGGCCGGATTGTCACCGACGAGCTGGTGGTCCACCGTCCGCCGCCAGACGGCGAGCATCAGTGGGTCACCCTGATTCTGCGCCGACTCGGTGACGGTAACGGTTCGCACGGCGCCCGATGATCGGCTCGGTCCGTGTCATTGCCGACTCCGAGATGTTCTTGGGGCGCTCGTTGCCGCTCGTCATCGGCCGACGCCCGCCGACGCTCCTACTGCGCCGGTCTGAATCGATGTCTGTTGGCCGATGAGCTGATTCCTTCGTCCTCGTCGAGGTACCCTGCCGACTGCTAGGCTCGACAGAGCACCGCCGCCACACGCACACGCCGCCGCCGCCGATGTCTGGATCCGGGGTTGTTGGACCCGGTCGAGGTTCGTCGTGTACGGGAGGAGATCACGTTGTCGCCGCCGCGCAAGATCGTCGTTCATTATCACATCTTCAAGAATGCCGGGACGTCGATCGAGCGGTCATTGGAGGCCCATTTCGGTAACAGCCTGTTCCGTTTCGAGACGGAACGGCCCGACGGTCACCTCCGCCCCGACGATGCCGGGCGACTGATCGAGGCCAATCCGGCTCTTCGGGCCATCAGCTCTCATCAGCTGCATCCGCCCATACCCGAAGGGCCGTTCGAGATCTTCCCCCTGGTAGCGATTCGAGAACCCATCAGACGGGTTCGTTCCGCCTATCTTTTCGAGTGGCAGAAACAGCCGGGCCTGGTCACCCCCAAAGGATCCTTTCGAGACTATGTGGAGTGGCGTTTGGCCAATCCCCGGCCCGGGGTGGTGGCCGATTTCCAGGTGACCCACCTGTCGAGATGTGTACTGGAGGATCGGGACCACGACTGGACCGATCTCGAGGCCGGTTTCGAGGTCGCAGTGGAGTTCTTGTCCTCGCTACCCGGTTTCGGTCTGGTTGAACGGTTCGAACAGTCGGTCCAGGTTCTCAACCGGGAACTGTCGGCCTTCTATGGCCATCCGATCGAGATGCTCCAGTTCCGCCGGGACAACGTGACCCAGGATCCCGCCATTTCGCTCGACGACAGTCACGAGCTGATCCGGGGCGAGCTGGGCGACGAGCTTTTCGACGAGCTGCTGGAGCGGAACCGGTTCGACCGGCGGCTCTATGAATGGGCGGTCGAGGCCTTCGAGCGGCGATGGGGTCGTCCGGCATCGTCGATCGAACCGCCCATCGCCGGTACCCGGACCGGCGGGAATGGCCGTGCCGAGCTCGTGGGGGCGTCGGTCGCGGTGGGCGTCACCAATCCGGCGCACGAGACCGTTCAACCCAGGAGGACACGACAGCCCATGGCAAACACCGTCGACATCGAGGATGCGCTCTGGCTCCATATCGACACCGATCTTCCCGCCGACCGGCTTCGGGCCGAGCTGGCCCGTTTCGAACCGTGGGGCCACAAGATCACCTTCAGCAGCGGGGTGTCGACGGCCGAGTTCGAGCGCCGCATCCCGTTCAACCAGACCTCGATCCAGAAGCTCCGGGTGGTGGAGCGCGAGGTGGATCTCGAGCCCTATCGGGGCGGCCGTGTGCTCGACATCGGCAGCAACAGCGGCCACAATTCGATTCGTCTCGCCACTACTTTGGACATGCGGGCGACCGGTGTCGACGTCACCGAGCGCCATATCGAGGTCGCCTCGATGCTGGCCAAGATCAGTGGCGCCGAGGCCCGGTTCCTGTTGGCCGACGCCGAGACCTACTGCGAACCCGACAGCTTCGACATCGTGCTTCACTTTGGCACGCTCTACCATCTCCCCAACCCGCTTCAGGCGCTCGCCACCTCGTTCGCCAATCTCCGTCCCGGTGGGCTTTTGGCCCTGGAAACCCAGCTCTATGACCATCCCGACGACGAGAACCTGTGCTACTTCATGAACATGCACAACAACGACGCCTCGAACTTCTGGGCGTTGAGTACGTCGGTGGTCTCCCGATGCCTCACCATGGTCGGCTTTGTCGATGTGGCCGAGCATTTCCGGGTACAGCCGGCGTCGTTGGCCCCCGGCATGTCGAGGGTGATCATGACCGCCCGCAAGCAGCCGGAGGCAAGAAGACCGGCCTGAGGCGATCGGGTTTTGCTGATCGAGCCATCGATGTCCTTCGCCGATGAGCTGATTCCTTCATCCCCGTCTCGGTACCCTGCCGACTGCTAGGCTCGACGGAGCACCGCCGCCACACGCACACGACGCCGCCGCCGATGTCTGGATCCGGGATTGCTGGGCCCGGTCGAGTTGGTCGTGTCCGGGAGGAGATCACGATGTCGTCGCCGCGCAAGATCGTCGTCCACTATCACATCTTCAAGAACGCCGGAACATCGATCGAACGCTCCTTGGAGACCGTGTTCGGTGACGGCTTGTTCCGTTTCGAGACGGCACGGCCCGACGGTCACCTCGGCCCGGAGGATGCCGAGAAGCTGATCGCCGAGCAGCCTCGACTCCAGGCCGTCACCTCCCACCAGCTCCATCCTCCCCTGCCATCGGGGGGATTCGACGTCTTCCCCCTCGTCGTCCTTCGCGAGCCGATCAGCCGGGCCCGTTCCGCCTACTTGTTCGAATGGCAGAAGCAGCTCGGTCTGGAACAGCCGAAGGGCACCTTCGCCCACTACGTCGAAGAGAAACTGGCTGGTCGACAGCCTGGGGTCATTGCCGATCTCCAGGTCGCTCACCTGTCCCGCCGACTCCTGATCGACAGAGGCCTGGCCTGGTCCGATCTGGAGGCCGGACTCGAGCTCGCCATCGAATTCCTGGACGGCCTTCCGGTGTTCGGTCTGGTGGAGCGGCTCGAGGAGAGTCTGGGCTTGTTCAACGCCGGCCTGGTCGAGTTCTACGGCCATGGTCGAGTTCAACTCGAGCCCAGAAGAGACAACACAACCCAGGATGCCGGCCTTTCGTTGCACGAGATCCATCAGCGGATGGCCGATGAACTGGGGCCGTCCTTGTTCGAGGAACTGGTCCAACGGAACCGTTTCGACACGGAACTCTATCGTTGGGCCACCGAACGGTTCGCCGCGACGATGTCGGCCACGGTTCCGGCCGCCGAGAGTGACCGGGCTCGGTTGGACGTGACCTCGAGCCCCGCATCCCCGTCGCCGGTCATGACATCCCCGGTGCAGGTGGCAAAGCTGGAACGACGGGTCCAATGGCAGGACGCCGTGCTGTCGGACCTCGAGACCACGCGACGACAGGAACGGGATCGGCTGGAGCAGATCGAATCCCGATACTACGAGACGCGTCGACGGTTGTTGACTCTGGAGGCGGGGGCCAGCCTGGAAATCCCTGAGCCCCAGACGACGTCGCGCCGTGGTCGACTCCTGGCCCGGCTTCAAACCCGTATCGATTCGATCCAGCGACGGTATCAGTTTCAGCCGGGACACGATGATGATCTGCTCTACCTCCAGCGGGTGGTGGCCGAGTCGGGGCTCTTCGACCCCGAGTACTACCTGGGGCACAACCCCGATGTGGTCGACGCCGGGGTGAACTCGGTGGTCCACTACGTGGTGCACGGCGGGCTCGAGGGTCGGGCACCGTCGGAACTGTTCGATTCGGCCTGGTATCTGCACCACAACCCCGATGTTCGTCAAGCGGGGGTGAATCCGCTGGTCCACTATGTCCTGCACGGCCGGGACGAAGGTCGACCCGCTGTGGCTCCCGACGGTTCGCCGACCGAGCCCGACTCCAATCCTCATGGCATTCCCGGGCCCGATGAGTACGAGGAGATCTGCCGCTCGTTGCAGTTCGAACGGTTCGATGAACCCGACGTGTCGATCATCATCCCCATCTACAACGAAGTCGGCTACACCCTGTCGTGCCTCGAGGCGGTCTCGGGCTTGCAGACCCGTTACCGCTTCGAGGTTCTGGTCATGGACGACGCTTCCGATGATCCCGACGTGAAGATTCTGGAGGGCATCCGAGGGCTGCGCTACATCCGAATCGACGAGAACCTGGGTTTCCTCCGTAACTGCAACCGGGGTGCCGAGCACGCCCACGGCCGATATCTCGTCTTCCTCAACAACGACACCCGCGTCGACCCGCTGTGGCTCGACGCCCTGGTCGACACCTTCGACGAGCATGAAGACGTGGGTCTCGTCGGCTCCAAGCTGGTGTACGGCGACGGACGTCTGCAGGAGGCCGGAGGAATCATCTTCTCCGACGGGTCGGGTTGGAACTACGGACGATTGGAGGACCCCGACCGTCCTGAGTACAACTACGTCCGGGATGTCGACTACGCATCCGGAGCGTCGATCATGATCGAGCGGGTGTACTTCGATCAACTGGGTCGGTTCGACGAGGATCTGGCACCCGCTTATTACGAGGACACCGATCTGTGCTTCCGGATCAGGGCTGACGGTAAGCGGGTCCTGTACCAGCCTCGGTCGGTGGTCACCCATTTCGAGGGGATCTCGTCGGGAACCGACCTGACGGCCGGGGTCAAGATGCACCAGGCCGTCAACAAGGTCGCCTTCGAACTCAAGTGGCGGGATGTGCTGCGCCGAGCTCACCAGCCCGACAGTTCCCAGTTGGTCCGAGCGGCCGACCCGACCCCTCGAGGCCACATTCTCATCATCGATGCCGCCACACCGACGCCCGACCAGGACTCAGGGTCGATCGACATGTTCAATCTGATCAAGATCATCAGGGACATGGGCTACCGGGTGCACTTCATTCCCAGCAACGGGATGCAGCACGCAGGGTCCTACACCGCCGATCTTCAACGATTGGGGGTCAAGTGCGTCCATGAGCCCTACTACACGACGGCCGGCGCCTACGTCGCGGAGTGCGGCGACATGTTCGACGCCGTCATCCTCTCCAGGGTCAACGTGGCCACGGCATGCCTCAACGACGTTCTCCTCCACTGCCCATCGGCTCGCCTTGTCTTCTACACCGTCGATCTTCACTTCCTTCGTGCCCTGCGCTCGGCCGAGGTCCGCAACGATCGACGAGCTCTCCGCCTGGCCGAGGAGCTGCGGCAAACCGAGTTGGCCATCATGGACCAGGTCGATGCCACAGTCGTGCTCAGCCGTCGGGAGAAGGACCTCCTGACCGACCTGGGCAAGTCCAACATCTCGGTCATTCCCCTGATCCGTGAACAGCTACCCCCGCCTCGCTATGGGTTCGAGCACCGCGACGGAGTCATGTTCGTCGGAGGGTTCCGCCATCCGCCGAACGTCGACGCCGTCGATTGGCTCCTGGCCGAGATCTGGCCCCTGGTCCGGACCGAGCGTGAGAAAAAGGGCCTGGATCCGATCACGTTGCGGATCATCGGGAGCAACATCCCGCGACGCCTGCGCGACCATGGCGACGATGTCGAGATCTTCGGCTTCGTCGAGAATCTCGATCCCATCTTCGAGCGAGCCCTGCTCAGCGTGGCACCGCTTCGCTACGGGGCAGGCCTGAAAGGGAAGATCGCCACCAGTTTCGACTTCGGGGTGCCGGTGGTCGGCACGTCGGTGGCCTTCGAGGGCATGCCGGCCGAAGGCCTCGACGACATCGCCCTGGTAGCCGATACCGCTTTGGACCTGGCCCGACTACTGGTCGACGTTGCCGGGGACGGTAGGCGTTGGGCCCGTGTCTCGACGGCGAGTCGGGACTACATCGGACGCCACTACTCCCTCGACTCCATCCGGCCCAAGGTGATCAATCTGCTCGAGGGCGACCGACACGTCACCCCGGACATTGCGTAGCGCTGCATGGTGAAGGCGAACACCCCGGCTCAATCATTTCAACCAATGGCGCTGTCGTATGGACCGGGTTTCCGGCAAGGCTCTATCATTCACCTTTCACGATGACGAGCAAAGTTGAGGTTCTATCGCAATGCCAGTCCCAGCTCCAGTAGGTCCGTCGTATCCGTCGGGGGTCCTTTTCGAGTCGATCGTACCCGAACGGGTTCGATCCGATATCTCGTCGACCACGGCCGTAGTGGGGTTCGCCCTGCTCACTGCGGCGGCGGCCCAGCTCACGATCCCGCTCGGATTCACTCCGGTGCCGCTGACCGGCCAGACCTTCGCCGTACTGTTGAGCGGAGCGGTGCTGGGGTCCCGACGGGGTGCCATGTCACAATTGCTCTACGTCGCTCTCGGCGCAATCGGCTTGCCGTTCTACGCGGGTGCCGAGGGGGGCTGGCAGGCCGCCACTGGCTCGACCGCCGGCTATCTGATCGGATTCGTCGTCGCCGCCTTCGTTGTCGGGGCAATGGCGGAACGGGGCCAGGACCGGCGGCTACCGACGGCACTGCCGGCGTTCCTGGCCGGAACCGTCATCATCTACGGCTTCGGCGCCCTGTGGCTGGCCCAGTCGCTTGGTGTGCCGTTGGCGGCCGAGGCCGGTGAGCCAAGCGCCATCGCCTATGGGGTGGCCCCCTTCCTGGTCGGTGATCTGATCAAGGCCGCCTTTGCCGGCCTCCTGGTGCCGGCGACATGGCGACTGGTGGAGCGGTCGATCTGATGGCGCCGTGATCCGACGGCCAACACCGACCAGCTGCTGATCAGCTTCGAAGGAGCTGTCCGGTCCTCGACGGTGGCCTTGACCGGTCAGCTGACCGGGCCGGTCACCTCGAAACCGTCATCGGTGAACTCCACCACCTCACCCCGATTGATGCTCACCCAATCCCGAGCCTCGAGGTAGGTGGAGAAGCTCCGGCTGATGTGCTGTTCGTCCCGTTTGGTCTTGGGTCGCTGCAGCTCATAGAGGTGGGGGAACTCGGTCCAGGCCGTGACCGCACGCCACAGCCGCACCGCGGCCTCGCCGTCGGGGGGATCGACCAGGACCGGACCGAACAGGCAGTGCTCTCCCGATGTCTGCTCACCTCCGGACGAAGCCGGACCCGACCGTGAGCCGAAGAAAAGGGTGGGGACCCCGTATCCCCCGGCGGCCACCACTCGATCGTGATCGGCCTTGATGTCGTCATGGGTCGCTTCGTCGGCCAGGGCGTCATCGACCAGCGAACCGGGCAGCCCAAGCTCGGCCACCACCTGTCGGGCCACCCCCGGATCGTGCACCTTGCGGCCGTGTTCGTGAAGGGCGACTCCGGCCTCGGCATACCAGCGATCGACCAGATCGGGATCCCGATGCCGAAGCAGGGCGGCGATCCGCAGCAATGACCATCCGTAGGACCACGGTCGTTCCCACGGGTGCTTCTTGCCGGCGACAAGGTTGATTTCCTCCAGGCTGAAGAATCGCCAGTTGATCCTCAGCCCGGTCCGATCCCGAACCGAGCGAATCCACTTCGAGGTCTGGTAGGCGTAGGGGCACATCAGGTCGAAGTGGAAATCGACCGTGGCCGGATCAATCGAAGTCGAGTCGGTGTCGGTTGTCACAGCAACGCCATTTGTTCCTCACTACGGTGGTTCTTAGGGTAGGGCCCATGACTTCCGCCAGCGAATTCGACAGTCCGTCCTCTCGGCTTGCACCCGTCGACAACTCGGCCGACACCTTCGGCGGTCGGCTGCGAGCGGCCCGGCGTGCCAGCGACCTCTCCAGAGGCGAGTTGGCCGACAAGCTCGGGTTCAAGGCCAAGACGGTGAAAGCGTGGGAGCGGAACGAACTCGAGCCGAGGCCCGACAAGATGACCAAGCTGGCCGGCTTGCTCAATGTGTCGCTGAAGTGGCTGCTCACCGGCGATGATGCCGAACGGCAAGGCCCGACCGCCGGCTTGGAGCGGCGCTCGCTGCGACCCGGTTCGATCGATCTTCAGGGGGTTCTGACCGAGTTGCGGGCCATCAGGACCGAGCAGGCCGGGCTGGCCGATCGGCTGGCCCGCCTGGAGGTGGAGCTTCAGCGTCTTTCCGATTGAGGGCCCGGATCTTCACCGTACCCGTGTGCTTCGGCTGTCGGCGCCTGGTGTCACTGTCGCCTCAGCAGGGCCGTGACCAGCAGGAAGCCGAGAGCGCCGGGCAGGGCGATGACGGCGATCGAGCTGCCGACCGAGAGCGACGTGGCCGCCAGCGCTCCCACGGCGATGGGCAGTGCCAGGTCGGCAATGCGCAGCCCGGCGGTGAGCGCCCCCAGGCCCTCACCTTTGCGCCCCGGTCGCTGGGCCGCCTGGTCGTAGAGCGTGGGCAGCATGGCGGCGGCCCCGAAACCGCCGGCCAGATAGCCGGCGAGGCTGATGCCGGGTGCCGGTCCGAGGGTGGCGGCCGTCAGGCCGACGCCGGCCAGGACGGTCGACCACCGCATGAGCCGATCCGGACCGAATCGGGCCGACAGGCGGTCTCCGATGAACCGGCCGGCGGTCATGCCCCCGGCCACGGCCACGTAACCCAGAGCGCCGACACCGCTGCCGACGTCGAAGTCGTCGGTGATACGGAAGGCGGCCCAGTTCAGGGATGTCCCCTCGACGGCGATGGCGAATACGCCGGCCAGGGCGAACAGGACCAGCATGCCGGAGCCGTAGGGGACCGGGCGAGGGGTCCCGGCCGCCGGGGCCGGAGTGGACGCCACCGGATCGGCCTTCGACGACGCCATATCCACTACCGGCAGGTTGCGGACGACGCCGACGATGGCGAGCAACAGGACGCCGGCCACCACCATCACGTGATGGCCCACGTCGACGCCGACGGCCGACGCCCGGGACGCCACCAGCCCACCGGCCAGCGTGCCCAGACTCCACAGGCCATGCAGCCGGTTCATCACCGGCGTCGATCGTCGGGCACTGAGCCAGGAACCCTGAAGGTTCATGGACACGTCCACGAACACATCGAACACCAACATGCCGATCAGCCCGGCCAGCAGGATGGGCCAGGAGGGGGCCAGGCCGATCACGACCAGCGAGAGGCAGATGACGGTTCCGGCCCCGGCGATGACCCGACGGGTCCCGAAGCGCTCGATCACCCGACCGACGGCCGCGCTCCCGGCCAGGCTGGCTCCGCCGGCCGCCGACAACATCAACCCGATGTCGTCCACCCCCAGTTCCAGCCGGTCCCGCAATTCGGGCAAGCGGGGGACGAATGAGGCGAACAGGGCACCGTTGACGAAGAACTGGACGGCGACCGCCACCAGAGCCCGGCCGTCCTCCGGATGGAGGCGATCGCTTGCCGATGGTTCGGTGCCGGGCGATGCCGGCGATTCCACCAGGCCAGGCTAACCGCGGTCGAGTACGGTCGGCCGTGAGGACGATCGGACAAATCGAATCGCTCCAGCCCAGAGTGCCCCACGGGCGGCGAATCTGCTACGGTCCTGAATGCTGGTACTTGAGTGATCGAGGCCTAGCACGGACATTTGCCTGTAGTTCGTCCGCAGGGTGCGGACCGTCGAGGAGCCCTCGATGAGAATACGTGGTGCATCGCACCGACAGATCAGGGGAGAATATGACTGACATTGTCAAACCGTCGCCCAGCCCGTCCGAGGTCGGTTTTGTGCTGGGTCGACGCAGCGTGCTCAAGGGGGCGGTGGCCCTCGGCGGCGCCGTGGCTCTCGGTGGCACCCTTGCCGCCTGTGGCGACGACGACGAATCGAGTGAGGCCGGATCGGGTGGCGAAGCGGCCAGCGGTACCCTTCGCGTCGGCTCCAACTACTCCGACGCCAAGCCCAACGAGGCGTTGAAGGCCGTGCTCGACGCCTTCCCCAACGAGGATGTCACCATCGAGCTGAACGAGGTGGATCACAACACCTATCAGGAACAGATCGTGGCCTACATGCAGGATCCGCCCGATGATGTGGCTCCCTGGTTCGCCGCCTACCGCCTCGTTCCGCTGGCCTCGGCCGGCCTGCTGATGGACATCAGCGATGTCTGGACCAACTCGCTCGACGACATCCTGTCCGAGGGGTTCAAGCAGGCGTCCACGTATGACGGCAAGCAGTATCTGGTGCCCTGGACCTTCTACTCCTGGGGTATCCACTACCGCAAGAGCGTGTGGGACTCGATCGGCGCCACCCCGCCCGAGACCTACGAGGACCTGCTGGCCCTGTGTGCCGAACTCCAGGGCCAGGGTGTCACCCCGTTCGCCTTCGGCAACGACGGCCGGTGGCCGGCAATGGGCACCTTCGATCAGCTCAACTTTCGCCTCAACGGCTACCAGTACCACGTCGATCTGATGGCGGGCAACGAGAGCTGGACCGACGACCGGACCAAGGAGGTGTTCGCCCGCTGGGCCGAGCTGCTGCCCTATCATCAGGAGAATCCCAATGGTCGAGAATGGCAGGACGCCGCCCAGGCCCTGATCGACGGGGAGGCGGCGATGATGACCATCGGCAACTTCGTCGGCGACATCTTCCCCAACGAGGACCTGGACGATCTCGACTTCTTCCCGTTCCCTGTCCTCAACGACGAGCACGGCACCGACACGGTGGAGGCACCCATCGACGGCTGGGTCGTGGTGGCCGAGCCGGAGAACGAGGCGGCGGCCAAGGAGGTCGTGGCCCATTTGGGTACGGCCGATGCCCAGAACACCTTCCTGTCCATCGCCCCCGGCGTGCAGGCTCCAGCTGAAGGGGTCGACACCAGCGCCTACAACGCTCTGCAGGCCAAGTCGGCCGATCTGGTGCAGAACGCGGCCAATGTCACCCAGTTCCTGGATCGTGACACCCTGCCGGCGTTCGCCAACGAGGCCGGGCAGGCCTTTGCCGATTTCATGTCTGACCCGTTCAATATCGACGCCATTCTCGAGGATCTGCAGAGCAAGGCCGAGGCCCTTCTGTAATTGACAAACGTCCCGGCGGTCCGACCGTGGGGCATCGAAGTGGTGGGTTCCGCCGGGCATCGTTCCGGTGGAACCCCACCGAACAAACAAAAGGGGGCAACAACCACATGACGGCCACCCCGTCCTCAACCGAGGAGGCGGTCGGCGCCGATAGGGCCGACACCGCCGCCAGCACCAAGAAGGTCGGGCGACTGGGGGGTCACGGCATTTCGCAGTTCACCGGCACCGACCGCCGCGTGTTCCTGGCCATGTTGCTGATCCCGCTCACCGTCCACGTCCTTATCGTCTGGGTTCCCACCATCCTCTCGATTGGCCTCTCCCTGACCAAATGGAACGGGATCGGCCTCGACACCATCGAGTGGGTCGGCGTCGAGAACTACGACCAGATCATCCTGGGGGCGTTTCAGACCGACTTCTTCCAGGCCGTTCTCAACAACGTCTGGTTGCTGCTGTTCCTGTTCTTCGGACCGACGCTGCTCGGCATGTTCCTGGCCTACCTGTTGGACAAGAACCTGCGGGGCAGCCGCATCTACCAGAGCGTCTTCTATACCCCGGTGGTGCTCTCGCTGGCCGTGGTCGGCTTCATCTGGCAGAACATCATGTACGACCAGCAATACGGCCTGGCCACCTGGGCCTTCGGTGGCGGCGAGGCCGTCGACTGGCTGGGTAACCAGGAGTTCGTGATCGAGTTCGGTGGCTACGGACTGTCCAAGAACTTCATCGCCATCCTGGCCGCCATGGCCTGGCGCCACACCGGCTACATCATGGTGCTGTACCTGGCCGGGTTGAAGAGTGTGGACGTCTCGCTCAAGGAGTCGGCGTCGCTCGACGGCTGCAACGAGTGGCAGACATTCCGCCACGTGCTGTTCCCCACGCTCAAGCCCATCAACGTCATTGTGGTCGTCATCACGGTCATCGAGGCACTGAGGGCCTTCGACATTGTCTATGTACTCAACACGCCGAGGAACACCGAGCTGTTGTCGATTCTCACCACCGACAACCTCATTGGTGAGGGCGCCGACAACATCGGGAGAGGCTCGGCCTACGCCACCGTGCTCTTCGCCCTCTGTATCGGCTTCGTTCTCTGGTATGTCACCAATCACTATCGCAATCAGGAGAGTTCGGTATGACCGATGTAGCCGAGCCGACAACGTCGGCGGCCGAGGTTGTGAAGTCGGGGAATGGGCGACCGGCCCCCAGGAAGAAGCCGGTACGACCGGCTCGCATCGGACTCCACCTGTTCCTCATCGTTCTCGGCGTGCTGTGGCTGGTGCCCCTCGTCGTCTCCCTGTACGTTTCATTCCGTCCCTTCAGCGAAACCCAGGCGAAGGGTTTCCTGTCGATGCCCGACTCCTTCAACCTGGACAACTACGATTCGGCTCTGGACCAGGGTGACTTCATCGACAAGTACTGGAACACCGCGCTCATCCTGGTGCCGTCGCTGATCCTCACCTTGTTCCTGGCCTCGATGATCGCCTTTGTGGCCAGCCGGTACTCGTGGCGGTTCAACGTCTTCTTCCTCGTGCTGTTCACCGCCGGCAACCTGTTGCCGCCCCAGATCATGGTGGCCCCGCTGTTCCAGGCCTTCCGGCGGATTCCACTGCCGGATTTCATGTCCAACTCCGGCAACCTGAACGGCTCGAACTGGGCCATCATCCTCCTCCATGTAGGCTTCCAGATGGGGTTCTGCACCTTCGTGCTGAGCAACTACATGAAGTTGTTACCAAAGGAGCTCAACGAGGCGGCCGTGGTCGACGGGGCCAGCCTGTGGACCGTGTACTCCAAGGTTGTCATGCCCTTGACCCGTCCGGCCCTGGCCGCGCTGGCCACCCTGGAGTTCGCCTGGATCTACAACGACTTCTTCTGGGCCGTCATCTTCGAGCAGCGAGGCGACGACCGGCCCATCACCTCGGCTCTGGCCAACCTCGGTGGACAGTTCGTCACCGACACCAATGTGGTGGCGGCGGCGTCAATCTTCGTCATCATCCCGGTGATGATCGTGTACTTCGCCCTGCAGAAACACTTCATCGCCGGTCTCACTTTGGGATCAACCAAGGGCTAACCACCCCTCTCCTTCGAACTTTGAGCGTCGGACGACCCAGTTTGGGGTCGTGGGCGGCTCAAAGTTCCGGGCGAGATCAGGGGCGGATGGCGTTGAGATAGCTGTAGAGGGTGACCCGGCTGACTTCCAGCAGTTGGGCGATGTCCTCGACCGCACCCCGAAGCAGGAATGCTCCCTGCTCGTCGAGCCGACGAACCGCGATCTGCTTCTGCTCGCGGGTCATGTCGGCCAATCCCACGCCCAGTTCCCGTTCCACCGACCGCATCAGTCGGTCCAGCGCACCGTGCAGTTCCGGACCACGGACATAGCCGACGATCTCGTCCTTCCATGCCAGCTCGATGTCGGTGGGCCCGGCCTCGTCGGCGCCGACCATGGAGCCACCGAGAGCCTCGATCACCGGTAGCACCGAGTCCAGAAACACTGACACCTCGGACTGGAGTCGATCCGTCATCGCTCGGCGCTGGCCACCCTGAGTGAGACCGCGGTGGCCCCGGCGTCGAAGCTGTCCTCGAGCAGCGAGCGCACGATGCCCAGGACCTGGTCCAGCGAGCCGGCGGCAGTGGTGGCGAACGGTCCCATCTCGGGATCGAGGCCGGCGTGGCGCAGCACATCGACCGCAGCGATGACATGCCGGCCGGGCTCGTTCTCCTTGAACGGCTCGACGAACACCTCGACGTGGACCTGGCGGGCCTCGGTCGCCATGCCCCGACTGTAGCCGATGGCGTCAGCCCGGTCCGAGGAAACGGGGCCATGGTCCCTGCGGTGCGGTTTCAGCTCTGGTCATGCCGGGGCAAGGAGGTCGGCCGTGTGGAGCGATCGACGCAGGTCGGCGGCGAATCTGGCGGTTGGTGCTCCGTCGACGATCCGGTGGTCGACGGTGATCGTCAGTGGCAAGACCAGGCGACTGACGATTTGGTCGTCGACAACTTGCGGTTGGGGTGCAATACCGCCGACGACGATGGTCAGTGACGACAGGGTCGGGGCGGAAATCCCGAAGCCGCCACCTCCTCCGAACATGCCGACCGAGGTGAGCGAGACGGTGCCGGTCCGCTGTCTCAGGTAGATTGATCGACTCGCCAGCTTGTAGCCAAGTCTCACGAGTCCGGGCACGGCGGCGATTGACGGAAGCTCGCGATTCGACAGCCGCCCACCCGGACTGGCTTTCGGGTCGTGCTGAATCGTGCGGATCTCCTCGCTGATATCGGCGACCGTGCGTGAGTCGGCATCGACTACCAGGTGAGCGAGAGGGAAAGCACCTGTGGGGGTCGTCACCTCGACCAGCGTTGCGATGTCGACATGGCTGTGCAGAATCAGGCGGCCCCGCCAGTCCCGGTAGCCGTGAACCTCGGGGTGACGAGCCACGGCTCTCCCCACGCAGGCGGCGACGAACGCCGTCATCGACAAGGGGGGATCCGCGGCCAGGAGTCGGCGTCGGGCCGACGTGACATCCACCTCGATCAGCCCGTGGATGGGAATCTGGGCCCGCCCGGTCCTCAACGCCTCGGTGACCAGCCGTCTGCTGCGAGGAATCGTGCGTACTTCGATCGATCGCATGTCTTGATTCGGCGTCAGGGCGGCCCGGAGTGGCCAGAGGCCAAGGTCCCTATCCCGAGGGTCGTAACCGAACGATAACTTGACAAAACGTTAAATGATCTGAAAGCCTTTCCCCGTTCGAGGGCGTAGACCGTGGGAGACTTGACACTCGAATGAACCATCGATTGTCGGGCCTGCTCATTCCTGCCGCCGCCGTGGTGGCAGCCCTGCTCATCGGCGCGCTCATGATCCTGGCCCTGGGGGCCAACCCGGTCGACGGCTACCGGGAGCTGTTCATCGGGGCATTCGGCAGTGGCGACGCCCTGGCCGATACTGCGGTCCGGGCCATGCCCCTGCTGCTCGTCGGTGTGGGAATCTGCGTGGCCTTTCGGGCCAAGGTCATCAACATCGGCGGTGAGGGACAGATCATTGCCGGGGCCCTGGTGTCGACGGTGACCGTCTTGGTCGTGCCCGGACTGCCGTCGCTCATCCTGATCCCGCTGGTGTTGGTGGCCGGAATGATCGGCGGCGGATTCTGGGGTGCCATTCCCGGAGCCCTGAAGGCCTACCTCTCGGTCAACGAGATCCTGAGCACGATCATGTTGAACATCGTGGCTGTGCAGATCATGAACTATCTGCTGCGTGACCCCCTGATCGATCCCGAGGAAATCGAGCGAGGAACCAGAATCCCCCAGACCGAGCGGCTGTCGGAAAACGCCGACCTGCCCATCCTGCTCGACGGCACCCGACTGCACCTGGGTGTGGTGGTGGCGGTGATGGCCGCCGTGGTGGCCTGGGCCTTTCTGTGGCGAACCACCATCGGCTTCAAGGTCAGGGCGGTGGGCCAGAACCCGGCCGCCGCCGGGTATGCCGGCATGCCGGTCAAGCGGATGACATTGTTGGCCCTGACCTACTCCGGGGCCATGTGCGGGCTGGCCGGAGCTGTGCTGGTTTTCGGCAGCCAATCCCACCGTCTCATTACCGACGGCTCGTCCGCCGGTTTCACCGGATCGGCCGGCTTCAACGGCATCGTGGCCGCCCTCTTCGGCGGACTCCATCCGCTATGGACCATCCCGTCGTCGTTCCTGTTCGGCGGCCTGCTGGTCGGCGCCAACGCCATGCAGCGAGCCATCCAGATCCCCTCGGCGCTGGCGGTGGGGCTCAACGGTCTGGTCGTCGTGTTCGTGGTCAGCAGCAACCGCATACGGGACCGCATGCGCCAGCGGTCCGAACTGGCCGCTGCGGCCCGGGCACTGGCTCGCCGAGAGGCCGAGGATGAACAGCACACCGACGACATCGGCGGCAAGGTGGTGGCATGATGAGCGAGTTCTTCACCACGTCGGTGCTGATCGCCACCTTCGCCGCCGGGGTTCGTCTTGCCATGCCGTTTCTGCTGGCCGCCCTGGGCGAAACCATGGGCCAACGCAGCGGTGTTCTCAACCTCGGCGTCGACGGTGTCATGCTGCTCGGTGCGTTCTTCGCCTACTGGACGGTACTGGAGACCGACTCCCGACTGGGCGGGGTGATGGTCGGCCTGCTCGTCGGTCTGCTCATGGGGGTGCTGTACGCCGTCGTCACCCTGGTTTTCCAGGCGGAACAGGGAATCAGCGGCATCGGCATCTTCCTGTTCGGCCTGGGCATGAGCGAGCTGCTGTTCCAGGAGCTGGTGGGCACACCACTGCCCATTTCGGCCTTCACCGAGACCAAGATTCCGATTCTGGGCGACATCCCGTGGCTGGGAGAGATGTTCTTCACCCACAGTCCTCTGGTGTATGCCGCCATCGTGCTGGTGTTCATCCTCACCTGGGTGATCAACAGCACCACCTTCGGCCTCAACGTGCGGGCGGTGGGGGAGAATCCGGAGGCGGCAGACTCGCTCGGTGTCAGCGTCAACCGAACACGGGCCATCACCATCGTCATCGGCAACTCCCTGGCCGGGGTGGCCGGGGCCGCCCTCACCATCGAACTCGGAACCTTCCAGAACAACCTGACCAACGGCATCGGCTTCATTGCCGTGGCCCTCGTCTACTTCGGGGCCTGGCGGCCCTTCGGGGTCCTGGCCGGTTCCCTGCTCTACGGCCTGGTCACCGCCACCGTGACCCAGCTCAAGGTGCTCGACATCGTCAGCGGGGCCACGGCCAGCCTGGCCACCACCGCCCCGGCCGTGCTCACCGTGATCGCGTTGGCCGTCATCGCCCGTCGCACCGCCGATCAGCCCGCTGCCCTGACCGTTCCCTTCAGCCGCAGCGGCTGAGACCCGAACGCTTCCAACCAAGCAACCCGCAAGATGCCGACACAACGTCGGTGAATCAGTCAAGAGGAGAGACAGAATGACAACCAAACCGAGGTGGAAACTGCTGCTGGCGCTGTTTGCCGTGCTGAGCGTGCTGGGCGCAGCGTGCGGTGACTCCGACGACAACGCCGACGATGATGGTGGTGACGAGTCGGTCACCGAGACCGAGGAGTCCAGCGACGATACCGAGACCGAGTCCGGTGATGATGCCGCCGGCGACGGGGGATCAAGCGACGGTATCCGGATCGCCATCGTGGCCCCCAGCGCCGAGAACGACCTGGCCTTCACCCAGAGCATCGTGGAAGGGGTTGACGCCCTGAACGGTGTCAGCGACGTTGCCATCACCCCCGGCACCTTCGTGGTCGAGGACGCCGCCACCGCCATTCGCAACTATGCCGACGAGGGCTACGACCTCGTGATCGCCCACGGCTCCCAGTACGGGGGTCCGTTGCAGGAGATCGCCAAGGAGTTCCCCGACACCGCCTTCGCCTGGGGCACGGCCGAGGACACCTTCGGTCTGGACAATGTCTCGTCCTACACCGCAGCAGCCGATGAGGGGGGCTACGTGCTCGGGGCCCTGGCCGCCTCCATGTGCTCGAAGATCGGTGTCGTCGGCCCCATCGCCGTAGGCGACGCCAAGCTGTACGTCGACGGCTTCACCCTGGGGGCCGAGGACAACGGCGCCGAGGTCGACGTGGTCTACACCGAGTCGTTCTCCGACACCCAGCTGGCCTCGGAGACGGCGTCGGCCTTCGTACAGAACGGTGCCGACTGTCTGACCGGAACGGCCCAGATGACGGTGGGTGCCATCGGAGTGGCCGAGCAGGAGGGTCTTCTGTGGTTCGGCACCCAGTCCGATCAGACCCCGGCCGCCGCCGATGGTGTCGTGGTGGCCAACCAGGTCTACCAGTGGGAGTTCGTGCTCCAGGATCTGGTCGACGACGTCGTCGCCGGCGAAACCGGGGGCAACATCTACGGAATCACGCTGGAGAACAGTGGCCTGGCCATCGACTTCGGAAGCGTGGAGGTCACCGACGACATGACCACGGTGGTGGACGACACCAGCGCCGCCGTCATCGCCGGCGAGGTTACGACGATCATCGACGGCTGATCCCCCTTGTCCGACCTGCCGTCCCACACCGACATCCCGATGCTGGAAATGCGGGGAATCACGAAACGGTTCCCCGGGGTTCTGGCCAACGATCACGTCAGCTTCGATGTTCGGGCCGGCGAGGTTCACACGCTGCTCGGGGAGAACGGGGCGGGCAAGAGCACGCTGATGAAGATCCTGTTCGGGCTGTATCGAGCCGACGAGGGCGAGATCCTGTTCAACGGCAAGCCGTTGCAGATCTCGTCCCCGTCGGCGGCCATTGCCGCCGGCATCGGCATGATCCATCAGCATTTCATGCTGGTGCCGATCCTGACGGTGACCGAGAATGTGGCCCTTGGACTGTCGTCGTCAGGGCTCCGGCCCGATCTGGCCGATGTCGAGGACCGGGTGCGGGCCTTGGCCGACGAGTACGGCTTGCAGGTCGATCCTCGAGCCGAGGTGTGGCAGCTGGCGGTCGGGGAGCGTCAGCGGGTGGAGATCCTCAAGGCGCTCTACCGCGAGGCCCGGCTTCTGGTACTGGATGAGCCCACTGCAGTGCTGACACCCCAGGAGGTGGACGACTTCTTCGTCACCCTGCGCAAACTGGCCGAGGACGGTCGGGGGTTGATCTTCATCTCCCACAAACTGCACGAGGTCCTGGCTCTGTCCGATCGCATCACCGTGTTGCGTGACGGTCGGGTCACCGGTCACACCACGCCGGCCGAGACCAGTCGCCAACAACTGGCCGAGATGATGGTGGGTCGACCGGTCAAGTTGGCCCCGGACAAGCCGGAGGTCGAGTTCGGCGAGGCCCGCCTGACCATCCACGATCTGTCGGTTCGAGGTGATCGGGATCACACTGCGGTCGACGGAGTCTCGTTCGAGGTTCGAGCCGGCGAGATACTGGGGATCGCCGGTGTCTCCGGGAACGGTCAGCGGGAGCTGGCCGAGGCTGTGGCCGGGCTGCGACCACCCGATCAGGGGTCGATCCGGCTCGATGGTGTCGAGGTGGCGGGTGCGTCACCTCGGGAGATCCGGGCCGCCGGGTTGGCCTACGTGCCCGAGGAGCGCATGCGTGACGGAGCCATCGGTGCCTTCACCGTCAGCGAGAACCTGATGCTGCTCGATCACGATTCGCCGGCCTACTCCCGGCGGGGGTGGCTCGACCTCGGGTCTCTGAACGAGCGGGCCGAACAACTGGTCGAGCGCTTTGCCGTCAAGACTCCGTCGGTCCACACCGCCACCCGTTCGCTGTCGGGGGGCAATATCCAGAAGGTCATCTTGGCCCGGGAGATCACCTCGGGCCCGGCGGTGCTGCTGGCGGCCCAGCCGACCCGGGGGGTCGACATCGGAGCGGCCGAGTACATCCATCACCAGCTGGTGGAACAGCGTGGGGCCGGAACCGCCATCGTCGTCATCTCCGAGGATCTCGACGAGGTGCTGGCTCTGGCCGATCGGGTGGCGGTGATGTTCGAAGGCCGGATCGTGGGCGTGGCCGATCGCGCCGATTGCACGCCTGAGGGCCTCGGACTGCTCATGGCCGGAGGCTGACCGTGACGGCTTGGCCCGGTCAGGCGGAGGAGGTCCTTTGGCCGGTGAGCCCGAGGTCAAACCGGGAATAGGGGCGCGGTCGGTGTAGGTTGGCTGGTCATGGCTCCCGACTCCGATCATGGCCGCCACGACGCCATCGTCATCGGTTCCGGCAGCGGTGGGCTCACCGTGGCCGTCGGTCTGGCCACGCTGGGCCGCTCGGTATTGCTCATCGAACGCCATCAGATGGGCGGCGACTGCACCAACACCGGGTGTATTCCCTCCAAGTCCCTGCTTCACCACGCCGGCCGCCGACCGTCGTCGGTCAACGACGGCTCGGACGTCCTGGCCCGGGTTCGAGTCCGCCGGGACGAGCTTCGCCATCACGAGGAGGAGCACTTCGGCGGGATGGACGGTATCGATCTCCGCTACGGCCGGGCCGAACTGCTCG
>JAHEJM010000020.1:0-32793 GCA_024638815.1 Acidimicrobiales bacterium
GTGGTTGATCGGAGCGCTCAGCCTGGCTTCGGTTGGTTCGATCGCCTTCTTGTGGTTCGTTGCGGTGATCCGGCGTCGCCTCGGTGATCGCGAGGACCGGTTCTTCGCCACCGTGTTCTTCGGTTCTGGAATCGCGTATGTCGCGGTCTGGCTCATCGGCGCCGGCGCTCTGGCCGCTCCTGCGGTGGCCATGGCGCAACTCGATTCCGCAACGGTCACCCCGGCATCGGCGTCGCTGGCGGGAGGTATCGGCGGGTCGCTGATCCTCGTGGTGGCGCCACGCCTGCAGGCGGTCTTCATCTTCTCGACCTCGACGGTGATCCTCCGCAGCCGTGTCCTACCCAAATGGCTCGCCTTCGTGGGGTATTTCTGCGGGCTCGCTCTCTTCGTGGTCCCATTGGTCACCCAGCCAGCCGGATTGGTCTTCCCGGCTTGGGTGTTCATCATGAGCGTCGTGCTGATGAGGAGGCGCCCTTGACTGGGCTGAGGGTGTCGAGGCACACCTTCGTTGGCAGCGTGATAGCCGGTCTCGTAATGGCTCTCGTGAGCATCCCGGGGGGGATCGCCAATGGCTTGCTCGCTGGGGTGAATCCAATCTACGGCGTCTATTCGATGATCGCCGGTACGACGGTGGCGTCGTTCTTCACGAGCTCGGTCATCATGAACGTCGACTCCACCGGCGCGACGGCGTTGGCCACATTCGACGCTCTCGGCGACGTCGCTCCCGAGGACCAGCTCGGTCACCTCGTGGTGCTGAGCTGTGGGGCCCGAATATTCGGTCGTGGCGTTGACCTGCGGTTTCGCGTGTGTCAATGCTCGAGTCCTGTTTGTTGGGTTTTGGCCTGTGGGGGCCGGAAATTCGGTCGTGACGTCTTGACCAGCGGAAACGGCCTCTGTCAGGCTGCTGCGAGGTCCAGCCAGTCGGACTTGGTGGGGTGAGGGTTAAGGGTTGTAATCCCCCCTCCGACGCGAACCCCCACGCTCCGCCGCGTGACGGCGCACACGAGCGCCCGGAGCAGAAACGACCACTGGCGTCCGCAGTCGGCCACCTCCGGAGCGCGATCAAAACGACCCTGCACTCGACGGGTCGAGCCTTCGCGCTGCCCGGCAACACCGGCGCCGCCCCGGGTCACCCAAGGACCGCATTTCGGCTCGGTCGTCTTCGGACAATCTCGGATCAGTCTCGAAGTCGATCACCGGATCGTCGTCCCACTGGTTCGACACTGGTGGTGGCGGGCCTGCCGCGCAAGCTGTCGTCCATACTTCGAGCGCTCGTGCCCGCAGGTCGGCGGACCCGGGTCCGGAGCCGGTGGATGCTCGTTCCAGCAGCTCCCGTTCGGCCAAGGGTAGGGAAGCGTGGATCTCGTCGGCCCACGCCTGTAGATCGGCGTGATGTCGCCGGCGGTCCTCGGCGGTCGTGCCCGGCTTCCACACCGTGATGACACTACCCGAGGTCGGTGACAGGCTCGGTCCTGTCCCCGCCGCGTCGCCTCCCGAGTGGTGGCAGGATCGACCGGGGATCTTCTTTTTTCAAGGTGAGGGTCGTGGTCTGTCGTTCACCGCGAAAGAGTGGAGTCTGAGGGCCGGGATGTCCATCGTGTCGGATGGTATATCGGTATACGGTGTGGCTGGACGGGGCCGGACTGGCTGGACGAAATCCGGACAGAACCGCATGAAACGGGGCTCACCGGACGGGCTGGACGGTTCCGTGAACCTTTTTGCCAAGGTGAGGGTCGCGGGTTCAAATCTCGTCGTCCGCTCCACGGGAACTCAAGTCGGAGTTCCGCAACCGCAGGTCAGGCCGGGTCTTCGGACTCGGCTTCTGCCTTTTCACCCCGTCGTCTGTCCATCCTTTGTCCATCTATTCGGACGGTTTTGTCGAGAATCTGACCGATGGTGTCGGCCGCTGCCTGGTTGCCGCTGTCGACGAAGTGGCTGTAGACGTTCAGGGTGGTCGCCGGTCGGCGTGTCCGAGTCTGCCTGCTACCACCGACACCGGCACCCCAGCGGTCAGCATCGTGGTGGCCATGAAGTGCCGTAGATCATGGAGCCGAACACCATCGAGGCCCGCTCGATCGCGCCACCGGGCCCAGCGCTTCGACACTCCGTCCTGCCGCCACGGTTCGGACCCGTCCGCCTCGTAGGAGTGCGGTCGAGGTCGATGAGTTCGCCGTGGATATGGCGGTGGCCCCAAGTTGGGTTGTTGGTGGCCATCGCAAAGATGAGTCAACGGGGCTTGGCAGAGTTGCTGGCCGGCCCGGTCGCGGTGGTTGGGTCCAGTGGTGGGCGACGCGGTGCGGGTGTCAACCCAGGAGCGTCTCTGGGGTCACGAGTCAGCCTTGGCCTGTGGGTGGGGGAGCGCGGCCGTAATCGTCGCCGAGGAGGCTTCGGTGGTCGTTGAGTTGGGGCTTGTCGATCTGACGGCGCAGGACGGCGAGCTGGTGTCCCAAGACCATGATCTCGAGGTCCATCGAGCGGTCCGATCTGACGGCGAGGCGGGCGAGGGACGCAACGAGCGGTAAGAAGTTTGGGCCCGGCTGTCCAGTATGGAGGGGCGTTTGTGGTCACGGGTCACGACCGAGCATTCGGCCCCTCAGGCGATACCGACGCCATCGATACCGCCTTGGCAAACACGACATCGGCAATTGACATCGCCGAGCGCCAAGTTGATCAGCGATCCAGCAGACGGGCGCCGAGCCCGCTGAGCAGCATGAACATCACCAGCGCCGCAACCAGCAGAACGACGGGGCTCAACAGCGCTTCGACCACCATCTCTTGAATCGGTGTGGTGACGATCTCCATATCTCCACTGTGACAGCGCAGAATGGACGTCTCTATCGGGCATCGCCCTGGACCGACCCTGAGAACCCTGACTCGGCATCAGGGGCGTGGCGCCAGCTGCGATTGGCTCGCCAGTACAGATAGGCCAGCACGCCAAGGGGTATGGGTAGGAAGTAGGTGAGGAACCGGAACATCAGCACGCCGGCCACCACAGCGGCCCTCTGCGACGCTTCGAGGTCGATGGTGAGGGCGGCCACGTAGCCGAGTTCGACGACGCCAACCCCGCCGGGGGTGATAGGGAGGGCCGAGATGAGGCGGACGAAGGCGAAGGCGGCCAGCACCGCAATCCAGCTCACCGTGTCCTGATCAACCCCGACCAAGCGCAGGGCGGTGAGGAGCACGATGGCCAGCGAGAGGTGGCTGACGAACGATGCGAGGGTCAGCGCCTTCCACCGCGAAGAGACCAGATCAACGGTGTCGGCTCGGAATCGAACCACCGCAGAACCCCAGGTCGTGACAGGATCGCGGCCAGCGAGCCGACGCAACCGCGAGACGACACGACCGGCCCGGTCACCGATGGCTCGGGCCAGGTGGTCGCTTCGGAGGAGGAGGGCAAAGAACACGATGCAGGCAATCAGGGCGGCGACTCCGGTCAGGGCACTCACAACCAGGGCAGTCGACACGCTTCCCTCGATCGCCAGGAGGCAGAGCGTGACCACGGGGAACCCGAGTTTCATGAAGTTGTTCCAGATCCCGGAGATAACCACCGAGCGGGCGATCGACGCCGGCGTGAACCCCCACGATCGGCACATTGCGTAGGTCACCCCCACCCCCACGGCGCCGCCGGCCGGCACCGTGTTGGATATGGCGGTCGAGGCCTGGTTGACGACGGCGGCCCGCGGATAGGAGAGACCGGGGAGGGCGGCCACCATGACGAACCAGTAGGTGACCAGGTTCCATCCGGCGACGATGAGCAGCAAGGCCACCTCCCACCAGCTCATGGCGACGATGGTTGCCCATACGTCGGAGTAGCTGGCGATCCGGGGTAGGACGCCGGCGAAGACGGCCACGACCACCGCCACCGAGAGGGCGATCCGCAACCCGTTCCGGAAAGACCATTGCTCAGGCGTGGTCGGCTCGGTCATCGCGACCTCTCCGAGGTCAGGTGGACGGTAGCAGCTCGACCGGCGAGTACGCCGACGGCGGCCCCGCCCACAACATCAAGCGGCAGATGAGCCCCGACATAGATCCGGGCTCCTCCTGTCGTAGCGGCCAAGGCGGCTGCGACGAACCGAGCCCGGGGGGAGAGCCGCGAGGCCGCGATGATGGCCAGCGTGGTGGCCACCGCGGCGTGACCTGACGGGTAGCCCAGCCCGGACTGCTGATGGCCGCGGATCGAGACCGCGTCGAGATGGCAGGCCGGCCGACCACGGCCCACCATTGTTTTGATGGCCTTCACCCCGGCCCAGACCGTGATCCCGGCGAGCAGGGCGGCCCGCGCTCTACGGGCTTGGCCCGACCGACGGAGCAGGTCCGACACCACAAACACGGCGGCCAGCGACCCGCTCTGCATTACCGCCCAGACCGGAGAGTGGAGCCGGTCGGGGGCACCGTTGATCAGGCGGAACAGCTGCTCCTCGGGGTCGCTCACCTCTCGGCGGCGCGCTGCGATCGAGCTGGCAATGAGGGCGGCAGCCGCCACCACCGGGATGGCGGGACGGACCAGGCCACGCGTCATAGCTCCTCGTCGATGAAAGTCTCGCGAATCGACCGATTGATCTCCGAGCGGGGGACGAGTGTCAACCGGGCCTGGAGATCGATGGCCAGGGTGGCCGAGACGTCGGGGTCGAAGTCGAACTCCCAACGAACGCAGCCGCCGTCGAAGATGTAGATTCGCTCGCCCAGGAATCCGGGTTGGATCCGCCCGATCGCCTCGTACGCCGGGACCCCACTCTGATCGCTCGGGACCAGGACGGCATCGGTGATGTCGCAATGCCGGTCGAAGACGAGCCGGGCCGCATCCGTCCCGGCTCGATCCGAGTCCAACCGAACGACGCTACCGTTCTGGTCGACCCTGACGCTGTCGACCTCCCAGCCGTTGGGGAGGGGTTCAAGGCAGGGAACGAGCTTGGCGGTCGGGACCGACTGGGCGACGATCAGCTCCGATCCCCCGCCGACGCACAAGGGCGGGGGCAGGGCCTGCTCGATGGAGCAGGCAACGCCTATTAGCCCAACGACTACGATGAGGGGGATGAGGAGTACACGGTTTGTGGTCATAGCAAGCCGATGTCGGAGAGGTTGTCGAGGAAGATCGAGAGTAGCGAGGCCACGATCAGCGCCACCCAGGCCGTAAGGCCGACTCGCCGGAGCGACCAGCGCTGAATGGCCACGGGCTTTCGGTCCGGGGCAAGACTGCGGAACTGGTCGAGCAGGGCTCGACCGTCCCGACGGACCTGAGCTCGCAGCTGCGAGGGCAGCGTTACTCCCCGGGAGGCAGCGAAGGCTTCGGCGATCTCGTCTTCGCTGAACTGGAGCAACGCCCGCTCGTAGACCAGCTCGGGCGAACTCCCAAGCGCGAGCACCAGCATCATGTTGGCTAGGTCGACGGCCTGCCGCCAGGGTGAGGGGCGGACCTGGGCGAAGGCCACGTCGATCAGCCGGGGCTTGCCGTTCTGAACCATGACGTTGGCCGGCTTGATGTCGCGATGGGCCAGCCCGACCTCCCACAGCCGGGCCACCTCGGCCAGCCCGGCGTCGATCAGCTCGACGGTAACCTCCATCTCGCTGATCTCTTTGGCCCCGGTCAGGAACTCGGTCACCAACAGGTATTCCCGCTCGGGTGTGATCTCAATGAGCCCGAGCGGTTCGGTGCAACCGATGCCGGCTCGGCACATTACGTGAAGCATGTAGTCCTCGTGCTGGACGAGTCGCCGGACGGACGTGAAGTGCTGCTCATCCTCGAGGCGGCCGTAGAGGAGGGTTCGACCGAGCTTGTAGGACCGGTCGGAGCGGAGATGGTTCCGGGCATACAGCTTGGCGAAGATGTCGGGTCCGTCCCGCTGGCTGATGCGGAGTGGTGTCGACCCTGCCGAGCCCTCGAGTCCGACCGGCCTGATGTCGGTGGCCACGATGCCAAGCTGTTCTCGCAAGCCGAGCGTGATCGCCTCACCCCGGGCGCCGGTGACGTCGAGGTGAGCGGTCTTGCCGGTCCCATAGGCGATGGGGAAGATGCGTTCCGGAGCAGCCACGCGGTAGAGCAGCAGGGTGATGGCAACCCCGGACGTGGCCGCCGATAGGACATCGCTCGGATGGTCGACCCCGACATACACCTGGGCCAGGCCGAATACCACGACCATGGCAGCCGCAGCAAGGGCCCAGATCCGGCGCCACCGACCCAACGGGGTCAGGGTCAAACCGCCGGCAACCAGGGCGGTGGTCATCAACGCCACCGGTTGCGACGGTTGAGCGAAGCCCTCCCAGTGGCCGATCTGGGTCACCCCCAGCGGCCGGGGACGGGACATCTCCATTGAGACGACGGTGGAAAGGGCGGCCACCACCGTGAGGGCGGCGATCAACAGCAGCACATGTCGAATGCGTCGGGCGGCCAGACCGCCGATGATGATGCACCAACCGATGATGGGTGTGACCCACGACGTGCCGAGGCGGTTGATCCGCTGCATGGTTGGCGTCAGCCAGTCCTTCCGGTTGTCCACGATGGGACCGGCGATCCCGAGGTCCCGCTCCGTGATCCAGATCGCCGGTGCGTCCGAGAAGACGATCCAGGCCCAGATGACCGCAAACCCGACAAAGGCCACCAGCCAGGCGATGGCCGCCCGGTTCAGCTCGTGGGGCAGCGGCGGCGGCTCCCCCGACGGTCGTCGCCGCCGCCCTTGCGGCGATTGACGCTCGGCCACCAGGTCCGTCATCGGGCCACCGTCCGGGCTCGACGAGCGATCTCGCCGGGCGGTTCCCGGCCCTCCGGCGATACCGGCGGACCACCACGTTCAATCGCTCGGCCGGTCATGGGACCCCCACCGCCTGTTCGTGCAATACTACCAGTGTGACAGTAGTGGCCCGGTTCGTGCTGGTCGCCACCGCGGCCGTCATGCTGGTTGCCGGCTGCGGCCGGGGTGAGGAACCGACCGGCGGGTCCGACGAGGCCGGGGTCAGGGTGGCCAGCTTCGACTTTGCCGAGAGCGAGCTGTTGGCCGAGCTGTACGCCCAGGCCTTGGAGTCGGAATCCGTGCCGGTGACCCGCCTCGGCCAGGTCGGCCCCCGCGAGATCGTGGCTCCGGCCATGGAACTCGACCATATCGATGTCGTGGCCGAGTACCTGGGCACGGCGCTCCAGTATGCCGGTAGCACCGAGCCCAACCCCGACAGCGATTCGGCGTTCGAGGACCTGAATACCCGACTCGCTCCCAAGGACCTCGTAGCCCTCGCCCTGTCACCGGCCGAGGACAAGAACACCGTGGTGGTGACGGCCGAGGTGGCCGACGCGGGCCGGCTCGAGACCATCAGCGACCTCCGGTCGGTGGCGGACGGCTGGAAATTCGGCGGGCCGGCCGAGTGTCCCGACCGTCCGTTGTGCCTCGTCGGGTTGGAGAGCGTCTACGGCCTCCGGTTCTCCGACTTCGTGCCCCAGCGGTCATTGGCCTTCACCTCTGAGGCCCTGCGCCGGGGCGAGATCGATGCCGGGTTGATGTTCACCAGCGCGGCCGAGTTGGAAGCGAGCGATCTCGTCGAGCTGACCGATGATCTCCAGCTGCAGCCGGCCGAGAACATCGTGCCGGTGGTTCGTACCGAGGTCGTCCAGCAGTGGGGATCGTCGGTCACCGATCCGCTGGTCGCGGTGTCGGCCGCCCTCACCACAGACGAGCTGCGGGCCATGAATGTCCGGGTCGCCAAGGGAGACCCGGTTCCCGAAGTGGCGAGCGACTGGTTGCTGCGACACGAGCTGCTCGACCGCTAGCCTGCCGGGTGGCCGGCTTGGGAATGGATGGCGGTGGCCCGGGAGTGCGGGTCGTACTCGTCGTGGGCGATTCCGGTCAGATCGAGCAGGTGCTGCCGCTCGGCCCCGGTTCGCCGTCTCGTGACCACCATGAGCACGCTGGGTAGCACGAGCAGCGCCACCAGGAGCGAGAACACGATCATGACCGCGGTCAGCGTTCCGAAGGTGACGAAGATCGGCATGGGGGCGAAGGCCATGACGGTGAACCCGATGATGGACGACATGGCCGAGATGGCGAGGGCTCCGCCCGTTCCCTCGCCGGCCCGCCGGAGGGCGGGGAATCGGCTCGGTTCGTGTTCGAACTCCTCCCGGAACCTCATCGTGAAGTGAGTCGAGTAGTCGATGCCGACACCGACGGCGATGGCGGCGATGGTGGCGGTGACCACGTTGATCTTGTAGTCGGCCAGGTACATGAAACCGTAGACCCAGCCGACGACCAGCAGGATGGGTGTAACCGAGGCCAGGCCGTACTTGAGCGAGCGCATGAACACCGAGGCCAGCAGGGTACAGAGCAACAGCGCTACCGGCAGGGCCAGCAGCATGGCGTCGGTGAAGGCGGCAAGCGTGTCCTGTCCCACGATCGTCTCACCCGAGACCCGGGCCGATGTCAGGCCGGCTCCCCCCGGGGAGGCCAGGAGTGAGTCGGCCGCCTCTTCGAGAGCCGATCGGGCGTCGAGAATGACGGCGTCCTCGGTCAGGGTCGGGATGCCGACCATGACCATGGTGGCGTAGTTGCCGGCCCCATCGGTCCACAGCAGCTCGGTCACGCTGTCGGCCGGGAAGGCGACAAACCCGTCGTCGGTGGTGATGCCCTCGCTGAGCGCCAGATCGTAGATGGCAGCGATCTGGTCGGCGCCATCGGGCAGGCCGTCGCCGTCGGCGTCGGTAACCTCGATCCCGGCCGCCGCAGTCGCCGCCGGCGACGCCACTGCGGTACGGACAACGGTGACGGCGTTGTCGTGGACCGCGATCGCACCGTTCAGGTCCCTCGAGAGGTACGACTCGGCCGCCTCCGATTCGACCCGATCGAGTTCAGCCACCATCTCGTCGATGGCGACCAGTGCCGCCGGCTGAGTCAGATCGCCCTCGACGTAGACGAGGCCGGTGCCACCACCGCTGGTGCCACCGAAGTGGGTCTCCAGAAGGCCAAGGCTCTGGATGAAGTCGCTGTCTTCGGCGAAGAAGTCGCTGAAGGTGAACTCCGACTCGACCCGGGTGAAGCCGACGGCGCCGAGTATCGCCAGACCCACCGTGACGGGAATGGTGACCACCCGCCAGCGGGCCAGGAAGTGAACGACGGTACCGGCGGCCCGGAACCCGTGCCCGGCGCCCTTGATGACCTGGCCGGTGGGCCTCCCGTCCGCCTTCGCCTTGGCATAGATCCGCCTGGTCCACCGAATCGGTACATAGACGAACAGGGGGACGAACACGACCAGCGCAGCGAAGCCGAGGACGGGCATGACAACGCTGAAAGTCACCAGTACGCCGGCGGCGATGGCCATGACGGCAAAACCGAACTTGTAGGGCAACATGAGGCCGCGATGAAGCGGTGGATCGCCGACCAGGTCCTCCACCCGCAGCTGCCACAGCGGAGCGATGATGCCGAGGAGGAAGAACCCGATAAGGAGGGCAATGGCGGTGCCGATACCGAACTGAACGATGGCTTGGATACCGGCCACTCCGTTCGAGACGAAGGCTGCAGCCGAGGAGATGGCGGCCAGAAGAAGAGCGGGGAACACAAGGGTCAGCCCTCGGGGGTAGGAGCGCTCCCGGGTGAGGCCGGCCACCTGTTGCTCCCGGGCCCGGCCGCTGGCATGGACGAAGAAGTCGACCCCGAAGGCGATCACCGAAATGGGGGCGATGAAGCCGAGGAGCATCCCGCCCTCGAAGCCGAGCAGGGTGAGGATCGCGTTGTACCACAGCATGGTGATGCTCAGGCCGACGGCCACCAGGGATGCGGCCCAGTAGGACCGCAGCAACGCCCCGACCAGCACCAGGATGAACACGACCGACAGCAGGATGAAGGGAGCGGACTCGGCCAGCTGCTCCTCGGAGGTGAGATCGCCGTCGATGGCCACTCCATATGCCCGGTAGGCGGCCTGGTCGCCCTGCAGCACGGTTTGAACCTGGCGGAGGAACTCCTGGGCCTCGGGTCCGATCGGGCCGCTGTCGCCGGTTCCCCGGCCACCGAGGCCGGTCAGGTCGATGGCGACGGCCGCACTGAAGGCGGGGGCCTCCCAGATCACGAGCTCCTCGCCCCCCACCTCCCCTAACCGGCTGGTTGCCAGCTGGGAGAGGGTACCTCGGAGCGGTGTTCCCACCGATCCTTCACCGAGGATGGTGGCCAACGCCCGCTTCACATCGGCATCGGTCGCCGCCTCCAGGCCGCCCGGCAGTTCGGCGTCGACCTTGTCGGCCAGCGAGAACACTCCGTCGACCTCCTCACCGAGATCGGGGCGGAACTCGGTGGCGAGATCGGAGCGGAGCTCGGCATCGGCCCGCAACGCGTCGGAGTTCTGTTTGAACTCGAGCAGCACGTCTCTGGTCAAGGCGTCGGGTTGGGCTCCGTCCTTGGCCTCGACGATGAAGAAGGCCCCGGCAATGGACGAGGCACTCTGGAACCGCTCGTCGACCAGGTCGAAGGTCTCGTAGATCTCACCGGACGGACTGAAATCGGGCTCCTCGGTCGCCCGGGAAGCGGCCAGGGGAGCGGCGACGACGGTCAGGATGGCGATGGCGATCGTCACCCACCGGACGTTGTCGCTCAACCGTTCGAACAGCGCAGCGCCCCGGTCACCGCTCCCGTCGGTTGTCGTCCCTCTGTTCTCGGGGGTTCTGATCTGTGTAGTCACCGCTGGCGCTCCTTTGTCGAGGTGTCGAAGCTGACGATCTCGATGCCGAGGTCGCGCAGCCGGTCGAGCAGGCCGTGGAGGCTGGATTGGTCGACATACCGACCCTCGAGCACGGTGCCCGAGGCGGTTGTCGTCTGGGTCATATCGTCGAACCCATCGACGAACGCGTCCCCGAGCCGACCATGGACCACGATTCGGTACGTTCCTTGTCTCACGGCGTCTCCAGTGCTCGATTTCACCTCGTAGCGTCGATCCCACCCGGGTGGTACCGCATGACCCCGCACCGAAACAGCCCCGGGGGGTAGGCGGCGAGCCGCTCGCTTTACACCGGCGGGCAGTCGGTCTAGCGTTTTCGGTAGATGCCCTCTAAAGGAGGGGTCGATGGCCCACGAACCCCGCCAAACAGATCGGGAGAGACTGCTTACGGCGACCAAGCTCGACCCGCCGGTGGTGCCAGTCGGCCTCATCGACCGGCCCGGCCTCGTTGGACGCCTGATCGAGCCGACGGCTTCTCTGGTTTTGATCGACGCTCCGGCAGGCTGGGGAAAGACAAGCCTGATTGCTTCGTGGGCAGCGGCCGAGGGCGAGGCCCGACCGCTGGCCTACCTCCGGCTCGGCCCGGAGGACGATGACCTCGAGTCCTTTTGGGCCTATGTCGTCGCTGCCGTCTGCAGCGTCGATCAGCGGATGGGCGCTGATATAGACCACATGAACACCCCGACCGGTATCGATCCGGCTCGATCGCTTGTCCCGGCGATGATCAACTGCCTTCATGATCACGACGACGCCATCGTGCTCGTGCTGGACGACTACCACGTCGTCACCGACACCCAGATCCATCGGACCGTGGACTACCTCATCGAAAACCGGCCTCACTGCCTGCAGATCGCCATCGCCACCCGGTCCGACCCTCCGCTGGCCCTCTCCCGTCTGCGGGCTGCAGGGTCATTGATCGAGGTTCGGGCCGCCGATCTCCGCCTGTCGGTCGTTGAGGCTCAGCAGCTTCTGGCCGAGCGATTCGGGCTGATGATCGAACGTGAACAGGTCGCCGTACTGTGCGAACGGACCGAGGGTTGGCCGGCCGGAATCCACCTAGCCGGTTTGTCGATGACGTCCGATCCCGACCCGGCCGGCTTCATCACCTCGTTCGCCGGTGACGACCGGAACATCGCCGACTACCTCACGAGCGAAGTGCTCCGCCGGCAACCCGAGAAACGGAAGGAGTTCCTGCTCAGGACATCGGTCGTGGACGAGTTCACCGCCGAGCTTTGTGATCATCTGCTTCAGTCAACCGGTTCCGGCGGGATTCTGGAGGAACTCGAGCACGAGAATCTCTTCCTGGTGGCGCTCGACACCCGGCGCCAATGGTTCCGTTACCACAACCTTTTCCGTGACTGGCTCCGTCACAATCACCGGGTGGGAGCCGGACACGACGAGATCCGCAGCCTGCATCGGCGAGCCGCCGACTGGTTGCTGCAATACGATCTGGCGGACCGCGCCGTCGGTCATCTCGTGGCCGCCGGCGACGTGGCCGCGGCTGCGGCCACCATGGAGAGCCTGCTTCGTGGGCTTCCGCTCGTCAACCATGTTCCGGTCCGGAAGTGGCTGAAGGCCGTTCCCGATGAGATCGCCTCGACTCATCCCGCCGTCTGCATGGCCCGAGTATCCCTGGCGGTGGCCGTAGGAGACGTTGACGGAGCAGGCTTGTTCGGCGGCCTGCTCAATGAGGCGCTCGACACGATCGACGATTCTCATGAGATCGAGAAACTCAGTTCACAGGCCAGGGTCTTCCACGCCCTTGTGTCCTCGATCGGGGACGATACTGCGGGAGCGGAACGGCAGCTTCGGGCCATACTCGACGACGAGGATCCGACCCAGTCGACCCCGGCAGCCTATGCCGAGGGGTTGCTGGGGATGACACTGCTGCGGACCAGCGGAGCTGAAGCCGCACTTCATCATCTGAGGGACGGTTCCCTGGCCCGCCGTCGGCTGTCGATCACCGACGGGGGTGTGACGGCCCATCTTGCCGCTGCCTACGGCGGACTGGGCCAGTGGCGTAGGGCCGAAGAGGTGGCCGACGAGGCGTTTGCCCTTCCGACCCCGAGCGGATCGAGATACCCGGCCACGTTGGCCGCCCACTTCGCCATGGCCCAGGTTCACCGCCATCGGGGTCGGGACGACGAGGCCCGAGCCGAAGCTCAAGCCGGGCTCGACCTGGCCCGGTCGTGGGTTCAACCGAGTCTCGTATCCTGGGGCTGCGTCGTGATGGCCGGTGTGGAGCGCAGCCGAGATCGTCGACGCCGGCTCCTGGCCGAAGCGACGAAGCTCTTGGGCCAGTGCGATCGCAACTCCAGCGTCGGTCGGCAGATCGCGGCGGCCGAGCGGGAGCTGGCCACGTCGTGGCCGGCGGCATCGGGCGAACCGATGGTCGACACGTTGACAAAACGAGAGATCGAGGTCCTCCGGCTGTTCCGGGGCGACCTGCCGCTTCGGGCCATCGCCGGTGAGTTGTACATCAGCCACAACACTGCCAAGGGACACGCTAGGGCTATCTATCAGAAACTGGGCGTGAACTCTCGGGCCGAGGCGGTGTCGGTGGCGGCCGGGGCGGGGCTGATTTAACCGATGACCGGGCCGTTCGCCACTCGCCGCTCCCTCCCGACACCTCTCGGTCTGACCATCGTGATCGTCGCCACGGTGGTGGCGGTGGGCTCGTCACTGGTCGCCGTCGATGGACGGGTGCCGGGGTGGGAGGAGGACGGACTGCGATTCATCAACCGCTGGCCCGACTGGCTCGAACCCGGTGTGTGGGTGCTGCAGCAGGTCGGTGTCCTGTTGGCCCCGCTCGTCGCCGGGCTGGTGGTGGCACGGTACACCCGCAACTGGTGGCACCTCCTGCCCTTCGCCCTGATCCTGCCACTCAAGTTGGGGATCGAGAAGGCGGTCGTCAAACAGCTGGTCGACCGGGAACGCCCCTTCGTGTCCGTGGGCCCGGACATCACGGTCCGGGGGCCGGCGTTCGATGGCCCCAGCTTTCCCTCGGGCCACGCCACCACGGCGTTCGCCACGGCCGTGCTCCTGTGCGCGTTCCTTCCCCGCCGGTGGTGGCCACTCCCCCTGAGCTGGGCCGCGCTCGTTGGCATTGCCCGCCTGTACTACGGAGAACACAACGTGCTCGACGTAGTCGCCGGAGCCGCCATAGGAACCGGGTTCGCCGCAATCCTATGGCTGGTCGTGGTGAACCGGCTCTTCGAGCGGGAGTCACACTCAGCCCCAACGGCCACCGGTGATCGGGAACAGCCGACATCGAGCCCCTGATCCGCATGTCGCCCGGCCTCCAGGTCAGCCCAGATGTAGATCTCTGCGGTTGAGCAGGGCGATTGCGGGTAGCACCGGGATTGCGGTTAACGTAGCCAGTGCCGCATGGTGGCCTCACGGCATACCGGTGACCAGCGGATTCTCGGTCAGGTAGTAGTAGAAGGGCGACCAGCGAGGCCAGTCGGCCGGCTGCTCGCTCAAAGGGAAGAAGGCGTTCACCAGGTACAGGGCCAGGGCCAGCCCCATCGAGACATACACCGACGGCGCCACCCGGCCGGTTGCGGCGGACAGGACCAAGGTCACCGCCCCGAACAACAACCCGAGAAGAGTGGCCAGAGCCGACCCAGCGGCAGCGTTGATTGCGTTCATGCCCAAATCGGAGATCCAGGAGCCACCCATGACCCCATCCTCACCGGGAGGCAGCGCCGCCTGGACGTATCGTGGCCGGCGTTCGCCCCTACGGCCGACGGAATCTGGTGGCCCCCGGCGAAGGATGGGACCTTCGGCTCTTCGGTTCCGCCGTCGGACGAATTAACGATAGAACCAAGGCGATCGACGGAGGGCTGAAGGTGATGGCCGGTTTCGCAGGTATCACGACCGAACAGGACAGCGGTCCACAGGCTGCCGGCACCATGGCAGCGACCGCAACGAGGCTTACGAAGTTGTACGGCGAGGGCAACACCCAGGTCGTGGCCCTCGACGCCGTCGATATCGGCTTCGAGGCCGGCAAGTTGACGGCCATCATGGGCCCCTCGGGCTCGGGGAAATCGACGCTGCTGCATTGCGTCGCCGGTCTGGACTCGGTGACCGACGGGGAGGTGAGGGTGGGGGACACCCTGATCTCCGACCTTTCCGACCAGGAGCTGACCCTGCTGCGTCGTGACCGGATGGGCTTCATCTTCCAGGCCTTCAACCTGGTCCCGAACCTGACTGCCGAGGAGAACATTCTCCTACCCCTGCTCCTCGGGGGTCGTGAGCCCGATCCGGAGTGGCAGAAGCGCGTCATCGACAGTCTGGGCCTCGATGAGCGATTGCATCATCGACCCGATGAGCTTTCGGGCGGGCAGCAGCAACGGGTCGCGGTGGCCCGAGCATTGATGAGCCGACCAGCCATCATCTATGCCGACGAGCCGACCGGAAACCTCGATACCAACAGCGGTCAGGAGGTACTCGGGTTCCTGCGCCGAGCGGTCGATGATTGGGGCCAGACGGTGGTGATGGTCACCCATGATCCTGGGGCCGCCTCGCATGCTGACCTCGTTGTGTTCCTTCGCGATGGTCAGCTGGTAGGGAGGCTCGAGAAGCCGACGCCTGATCTGGTCCTCGACAGGATCAGGGCGCTGGAGGCCTGATCCCCATGAACCCCGTGCTCCTCCTCGGTCGACGTAACCTGGCCAGCAGCCGGCTGCGGGTGGGTCTCACCGGCCTGGCCGTGATGGCCGGTGTCGCCTTCGTGGTCGCCTCGTTCGTCTTGTCCGACGGCCTGCGGGCAACGTTCAATCAGATCGTCGAGGACGTCAGCGCCGACATCGACGCCACCGTCCGGGCAACGGGTGACTTCGCCGAGGTCACCTTCCAGGCTCAGACGATCGACGAGGGCGTGCTCGACATCGTGTCGGCCGTCGACAGCGTCGAGGAGGCTCTGCCCGCCCTGACCAGTTCGAAGATCGTCCCCATCGACGGCAACGGCGAGGCCATTGAGACGCTCGGCCCACCGATCCTTGCCGCCAACCAACAGGACTCGCCAACGTCGGCCGTCATGTTGGAGGAGGGCGAGCTGCCCGATGGTCCGGGCGAGTTCGCCATCGATTTCACCTCGGCCGGTACGTACGGGTTCGAGATCAGCCAGTCCTATGACATCGTCGGGGTCGAGGGCCGCGAACCCTTCACCCTGGTGGGAACCACACGTTTCGGTGAGGACAACGCGCTCGCCGGTGCCGTGCTCATGACGTTCACCCTCGATGAGGTCCAGCGCCTCGACGGCAACGATGGCAAGATCAACTCGATCGACGTGACGGCCGAGTCCGGCGTCAGTCCAGATGAGCTGATCGCCGACCTCGAGGCTGCCTTGCCCGCCGGACTGGAGGCAGTGGGTAGCGACGTCATCGTCGATGAGGGCCAGGAGGACTTCGGAGCCACCGTCGACATCTTCGGCAACGTCCTTCTGGCGTTCGCTCTCGTGTCGGTGTTCGTGAGCACGTTCATCATCGCCAACACGTTCAACATCCTGCTCGGACAACGGATCCGCCAGCTGGCACTCATCCGCGCCCTGGGAGCGAGCAGGAGGCAGGTACTGCTCGCCGCCCTGCTCGAGGCGTTCATCGTCGGCGTGATCGCCTCGGTCATCGGCCTGGCCGTTGGTGTCGGTCTCGCCTACGGGCTGCGTGCCATCATGAATTCGTTCGGGTTCAACCTGCCCGGTCTCGAGTTGGTGATCTCGGCCCGCACGATCATGACCGCCCTGGCCGTCGGCATCGGCGTCAGTCTGGCTTCGGCCCTGACACCCTCGCGTCGAGCAGCACGGGTGCCACCGGTGGCGGCCATGCGCGAAGGCTACCGGTACGGCTCGGGCGAGGGCACGCGGCGCACGATCATCGCCATCATCCTCGCTGTGCCCGGGGTCACCGGGATCGCCGTGAGCCTGTTCGGCAGCATTGACAGCACGCCGTTGTTGCTGTTGCTCCTCGGCGGGGGCGCGGTGCTCGTTTTCATCTCGGTCACCATGTTCGCGCCGCTGTTCTCAACCCCCTCGGCCCGCTTTCTCGGCGCACCGCTCGAGCGGCTGCCTTGGCTCGGCATAACCGGCCATATGGCCCGGGAGAACTCCTCCAGCGACAACAAGCGCACCGCCCGCACCGCGGCCGGTCTCATGATCGGACTGGCCCTCATCGCCATGGCCACCGTCGTCGCCTCGTCGTTGAAGGACTCGTACCGTAGCACCCTCGGTTCAACCCTCACCGCCGACTTCCTCATCAGCCCTCCAAACGGCGGAACGGGCTTCAGCACCGAGCTGGTTGACGCCGTCGCCGCACTCCCGGAGCTCGACCCCGTCAGCTCGACACGTCTCGGCAACATACGAGTCAACGGCAACGAGCACGATGTCCGGGCCACCGACCTGGCACTGCTGACAAACTTGTGGGACCTCGAGGTCATTTCGGGCGATCCTGCGACCAACGCCGGCCCCGACGTCGTGTCCATCCACGAGTCCGTGGCCAACGATCTCAACCTGGCCGTCGGTGACGAGCTCGACATCGAGTTCGCGGCCACCGGGACCAAGACGTTCACGGTGAACGCAATCTACGAGAACGCATTCCTCATCAGCAACTACCTCATCGACAAGTCGGCCTGGGACCAGAACTTCAGCCTCAACGAGGACATTTCCATCGTCGCCTCGGTGGCCGAGGGCGTCGAGATTGAAGCCGCTGCGTCCGCACTCGACGAGCTCAACGCGGCGTTCCCACAACTGAACTTCGAGACGGGGGCCGAATACAGTGATCGCCTCGAGGGCCAGCTCGACTCGCTCGTCATCGTCATCAACGTCTTCCTTGGTCTCGCCATCCTCATCGCCTTCCTCGGGATCGCCAACACCATGGCCCTCTCGGTGCTCGAACGGACCCGGGAGATCGGCCTCATGCGAGCCGTCGGCATGACCCGACGCCAGACGCGTGCGATGATCCGATGGGAAGCCGCAGTCGTGTCGCTCTTCGGTGCCCTGCTCGGGGTGGTCGTTGGTCTCGTCTTCGGCTGGGTTGCGGTCCAAGCCATCGCCATCGATCAATTCGCCATCCCGGTGTCCTCACTCGTGCTCTACGTACTTGTCGCCACCCTGGCCGGGCTCATTGCCGCCTCCTTCCCGGCGCGAAGGGCATCACGGCTCAACGTCCTGGACGCCATCCACCAGCTCTGATCCGCGGGCCGGGTGATGTGTGGGCGCCAACCGACGTCCGGCCGGGCCGTGGCCGCCGCCACCGACGGCGATCCAACCGAACCTGTGAGGCCTGCTTCCAGGTCGCCCTGGAACTGGGTGGCCTGATATACGCATGATCTCGGTCGGAGTCGGTGGCACCCTCGAAACCACCACGGTGGCTCAGCCAATCCCCGCGGCCTCCACAGTCGGCTGAGGGGGTACAGCAGCCGCACCGACGTATCGTTTCCAGCCGGCAGGGGAGGAACCGTACTACGACGAGACGTCAGTTGGCGTCGACGAACCTGTCGACGCTATGGGTCGGATCTTCATCGACTACGACCCAGGAAGGTACAACGGTGTCATCATTCTCGGGCCGACTGTGGATGGATTCGAGGACTTTGACGCACTGCGGCCACGGGGTCGGCCCGTTTTAGACCGACGTGGGAGGGCAGATGCTCCCAATCCTCGTTGTCGTGGGCCTTGACGACGCAATAACACTGGGCACGGGCACGGGTGCACCGCCAGTATTCAACGGAGTCGAGCAGGATGTGTTTGCACCTTCGGGCAACGTGTCCGTTGTCGTCCACAACAGTGACGTCCCGGTTCTTGTGTTCGACGTCTCGGCCGCAGCCAGCGAAGAGGATCTCTTGGCGAAGTGTGCCTCGGGTGAGATTGAGCCCCTTGCCGCCGGGACCGTGAAACAGCGCCCGATCATCAACTCGACCGATAGCGCAATCAGCCCCAAGGTCAAGTCGCGGGGCGTAGTCACCGACACGACCGGTCAGCACTGGACGCTGCAGGCCTTCATCAAGGTCCGTGGCATCTTTGACGATGAGGAGCCGCAAGTGCTCAACGAGTGGATGGAGCTGACTGTTCTGTGATATTGGCGGGCTGCGACATTCTGTCCAAAAACGAGCAGACCCCGTCAGCGTGTGCAACATTGGCGGAGAGTTGTTCGATCCGGTGACTCAGGCCGTCGTTACGTCCAACGGTCAACGGATGTTCACCTGCCGGTTCAACGGCCGGGACCGGGGTTGATCAAGCCCTGTCAACTTGGATCTGCGCAGTGCGGGGTAGAGAGCAGAGCCTCGTAATTGAGCAGACCCTGTTGGCTCAGTCCCGCTGGTTGTGTAAGGTCGTTTCGGCAGCTTTCGCAGGGGGAGCATGAAGGGAAACCAGGAGGGAATATGTTGAGAAGACTGATGGCGGCTTTCACCGTGATTCTTGTGATCGGTGTAGCCGCACCGGCCGGCGCCGAGCCACAGGGGTTCATTGAGGGCGAATTCGAGTACGGGTGGTTTTACGGCACGTTCGACGAGAGTCCCAATGTGGCTCTGTTCGCCGGGGGCACGCTCGAGGAGTTCTGTTTCGCCGACCCGGGGACCGCGAAGCTTCGCGTGTTCCTGCGCAACGACGGCTCGGTGGATCTGAAGGTCAATGACAAGGACCAGCCGATCTACCTCTACCTCACGGACTTCAACGACATCCCGGTTTGGCTCGACGCGGTCTGTCCGGGCATCGCGGAAGGCGACGCCGCGCCCGAGCCGTTCGCCTCGGGTACGGCCGACACCAAGGTCCGAATCTCGGAAGGCACGGGTGATCGGGTCGAGATCTTCAACTCGGTGAACGGCAAGGCGACCGGGACCGACGGAACCAACTACAAGGTCCGAGGGACCGCCGACTTCGCCGTCGAGGGCGGTGAGCTGGTGGGCGATCCCCGCGAGTTTGTCGGCTTCAAGTTGACCGAGATCGGACGCTGAAACGAATCACGGGCCCCGGCTGGCGGGCCGGGCCAGTGCTGAAGTCTCCCGACCGGGTGGCTTGGACTATTCGTCTGCTTCGATTGGTCGGTCGGCCTCAATTCCGAGGATGAGTTCGGAGATCAGGAGAACGGCGGCGACGATGGCCAGCGCCATGCCGGCCCACAATCCGATGCTCATGGTGTAGTCGGTCGACTGAACCTGCGCGGAGTGGGGTCTGCTCGTTTCTTGGACAAGATGCTGCAAGCTAGCTCACGAGGATGGCGAATCCGTCGACTTCGTGGACAGAGAGTGATCGCGTCGAGTGTCCTAGGCGCTGATCACGTGATCCGGTCGTAGTGGCGACGCTTCAATTCGGCAACTGATGCACGTTGGGGGCCAGCAAACAGCTTCTGAAGACGTCAACGATCAAATCTGGTCTCTCATCGTGGCTGCCCTGGCAGTTCCGATCGCGCTGAGCGTGGCCAGATGCAATTCTGTCCAAGAAACGAGCAGACCCGAACAGGACGGCGAGACTGCCGCCGACCACATCCGGCGGATGGCCCAGCTGATGGCCGAGATCAGTGCACGGTTCGACAAATCCAATCCCGAACATCTGGATGCAAACGTCGTGGTGAGCTGCGGGTGCCCGGGGCGACCGAACATTCCGGGTCGACCAGCATCACGAACACCACTGGCTGGATCGGCATAGAGGGCCGGCCGGCAGGCAGGCCCCACCAGCAGCCGACGCCGCCGACGCAAACGTCACGTCGAGCATGCCGAAGTGGGCTTGCCTCCGTTGTCGGGCGCCGGATGATCCGCAGTCGGCGTGCCCCGTGCGGGAAACTCGTCGTGCCGACCACTCACTGCCAGTGGTGTGGCCCGTATCAGCCGGCGGAGAGCGCGGCGCAGAAGTCGTCGAACTCGTTGAAGAACGCCTCGTGTGGGCCGTTGATCGCCACCGGCTCACCGTTTTCATCGAACACGATCCTGCCGCTGTCGTTGACCAAGACTCCGCCCGCACCGCCATGAACATTCCAGGGGTTCCCGACAACAGCCACACTCAAGGCCGGCGTCTCCGGGGTAGCCCCGGGCGGCAACTCGACGAAATCGTTCCGGACCCAGCGGTCCGTCAGGACCACGCCTCCCTCCGGATTCGACCAGTGGGTCGTGCCGTTGACGTGGGCCTTGAGTTGCCTGGTTTCACCGTCCTGATCGAAGAACACCGTCACCCTGACCGACACCTCCTCTTGGAGCCGTACGTCGAAATCGCACGCACTGAACTCGGCCGGGATCACGAAGTCGACACTGTCGGTGAAGTCTTCGACCACCACCGGTTGATCGGCAGCTGCCGGTGTGGCCATCAAGGCGGTCGCACCAACCGTTGCTGCGAGCACCCCGATCGTTGTGCGTAGAAATCGTCCCACTGTTATTCCCTCCTGCCGCCAAAAGCGGCGGTCATTGGCGAAACCCTTCCGGTCGCCGACCCCACCAGTGTTGTCGTTTCTTGATTCTTGGTCAAAGGGGTTGAAGAGACGGCCCCCAATCCCCACTCGGCTCCAGGATCCTCGTCGACCGGTCGGACCACGGGCGGGCACGTCGACGGCAGATCCCTCGTTGTCCCATCCCGAGGCGAGCGACATCGGGCCGAACTCCAAGTGTGCGGCCGGCGGTCCCTGCCGGATCCGCACCCAAAACGGTCCGTGACGCGACGCCAGCGAATCCCATGTCTTGTCGACCGTGGAATCGGTCTCACCCTGTCCATCCTTTATCCATCCAATGGGCCGGGTTTGCCGAGAATCTGGCCGATTGTGGCGGCCGCCGCCTGCTCGCCGCTGTCGACGAAGTGGCTGTAGACGTTCAGGGTGGTCGCCGGTCGGGCGTGTCCGAGCCTCCCCGCAACCACCGACACCGGCTCCGAAGATCCGGAACCTGCACCATACGACTCTGGACGAGCTCGACTTGACTGATGAGGAGTTGGCCGAGTTCCGCCGGTCCCAAGCCGGAGTGGTCGCCGCGATCCTTGCCGATCCCGTTCCAAGCGACGACTCGTTCGATCCGTGAGGCATCCGTAACATTGGAGTGGGCACGGCTGGTCGCTCATTGACTTCACCGAGCACGAAGCGGGCCAGCTGGCTGACGGTGTTCGCAACCCACTGGGATCACTATCCGATTGCCGCTGGCCGGGACGACATCCGCTAGCACTTGGCAGTTCTCGCTCTGGCCGCCACCAGCGAGAAGGTCGCGATCGCATTTCACGCCAGGGCACTGCGGCCCGATCGTGTCGTAGTTGCCAACCCCCGTTCTGGTCCGTCGGCTATGACACTTGCGCTGCTTCTCACCGGGGTGGTCACCGGCCCTTCCTAGGCGGTGGCTCAGAGTGTGAAGTCCGACTCTCCGAACTTGATGCTTTTGCCCACCGTGACACCCTGCTCGGCTACTGGTGCTCCGCCGTCATCCAAGAGGATCAGGGTGTAATCCGCCGTCTTACCGTTGTGGACGTACTCGGACAGATACCACCCATGAACATCAGTCACCATCGTCTCGAGCAGGCTCCCATCGGCGGCTCTGAGTTCGAGGACCGCGCCGGAGACGGGCTCGTCTGCTTCCGAGACCAGCCCGCCGAAGCCCTTGACGTTCTTGAATTCGTTCCGATTCGTTGCGGTTGCGTGGGCCACGTCACCCTCATCTATCACCGACACGAAGCCGTGATCAGTTCCATCGAGCACGTGGATTCCGGCCAGGTCAGGATTGATCTCGGGCTCGTTGAAAGCGTCGTCGTCGCTCCGGCTCCACCCCTTCGTGCCCTTCAGGCCGTGATCGAGGTGCAGTGTGAGGTACTGGAACTCACCGGTAGCTTCCATCGCGACCGTGTAGAAGTCGCCGTATCCGACGCTGCCATCGCCGTTGGTGTCGGTGAAGTCGCTCAAGGCGAATCCAGCCGGATGGGCGTCGCCGTCTCCGGCCGGAGCGAAGCAGTGGCCATCGCCAACATCCACTGCGCTATTGCTGTGAAGCGGCATGGCTCCTTGGGTGACAAAGGGATAGGGAATCTCCATCTCGATCGCGGCCCCAGCGTCGGCTCTGACGAAGGTGTTCCAGTAGAACTGACCGGGATTGCTTGCTGCAAGTTTGTAGGAGCCGGGCCAGTTCTTCATGTCGGGCGTGAACACGAGGTCGAAACCATCGATCACACACAGCGAGGAGTCGGTCACGTAGCCGTGATCCAGACCGTGGTACGAGCTGCCGTCTTCTGCCTCAACCGGCTGGGTTTGGCCGCTGGCGTCCACCGCCGTCCCCGTCGCCACTGCGAGGTTGGAGTGATCTCCCGGCTCGGCGACCTCCTCGTAGGTGCACGTGACGTCATCGCCGGCCGCAAGCAAGCCAACCTCGCAGCTTGCGCCGAATGCGTCGTCGTTCACCGTGAGGTCCACCACGTCGACGTCGCCGACGTTGCTGATCACGTAGGTCCAGGTCACCGTTTCACCTGGAGCGGCGAGGATCCCGTCGCCCGGCCCGGCGAATTGTGTCGCCGCCTGCTTGTCGATCTCGATCGCGGCATTGACCGGGCCGCATTCGAAGCAGTCGCCGCGATGGGTCGAGTCCCAGTCCTGGTCGAGCACCTGGGCCGACACGCCGGTGTTGGGCTCGATGCTGAACGGCTCCGATGTCTCGCCTTCTCCCGGGGCGCCGAAGTCGGCCACCCAATAACCGTCGGTATCGGTTGTCGCCGTCCGGTAGGAGTAGTCTCCGTCTTGCCGATTGGCGTGGACCTCGACCACCACCCCGGTCGCCGGATCACCGGAGCCGTCGAGCAAGCGCCCCGAGACGGTGTCGTTGTCGCCGTTGATTGCGTCGATGGTGAGATCGAGAACGGTGAGCGTCTTGGTGATGTCGCCATCGGTCACCGTCACCTCATGACCCGGCCGAAGCTCGAAGACACCCTCCAGATCGAACCACCAGCCGTGATGGCTCGGGTCGCCCTCGTTGGGCACCACAGTGGTCGTCAACGGGCCAGGGAAGCCCGGATCATCGATGGTGAGGGTGATCGTGTCTCCGAGCTCCCAGTCCTGGTTGCTCGACCACACCCAATGCGGAGTCTCCACCGAGAAGGTCGGGTTCGGCACCCACCACCCGGCAAAGGTGCAGTCACCGTCCGGGTCGCATTGGCCCGAGTTGCCGTTCGAACCGGGCACCAGATCATGCTCGGCGGTGGTGTTGACGCTCCAAATCCCGGACTCGTGCACCGGTACGGTGTAGTTGATACCGGTGTCGTGAATCCACACATCGACATAGCTGCCTGCGGTCGCCGTGCCCGAGATCATGTCGGTCTCCGGGTCCACACTGGTCACGGCCAGATCGGTGATCCTATGGGACTTGGTCGACTCCCCATCGGTCACCTCGACGAGCATCCCCGGCACCAGGTCAAACGCCCCCGAGTCCCAACCCTGACCGAAGTTGCCTTCACCGTCGGTCGGCAACGTCCACGACTCGGCGCCTATGGTCACGGTCACCGCAGCATCCGCCAACCATTCATGACCCCACAGCTGATTCTGCTGCGAGTCAACGTTGAAGACCGAGTTCGAGATGCGCCAGGCAATGGTGGTGGCGCTCCCCGCGGGGTCAATCATTGTCGCCCCGCCCTGGCTACCCGGCCTCAGGTCGACCGGGTTCTCCTCGCCGGGCCGTTCTCCTGGTTGCGAGAAGTCGGCGATCCAGGTGTTCGTCCCATCGGCGACGGGGTAGCGCCAGTTGTCGTCGGCCTTGACCAGAACCTCGGAGCCCGCCGGGGCGGTGCCGGTGATCGTCTCGGTATCCTCGTCGATGACATCGATGGTGAACGGGATCACCTCCGTGGTGACCTCCACAACCGGGACGCCCTCCTGGCTCGCCGTCGCCGTGACGACGGCGTTGTCGGGCGCCGTGTAATCGCCCAGCTCGAAGACGACGAGCGTCTCCCACGGCTTGTCCGGGTTGCGGGTGACGATCACCGGTGCCCCACTGCTCCAGTCGATACCCGCTCCGTTGGCCGGATCGTCGAGCTCGATCACCAGCTCGGATCCCACCGGGAAGCAGACTGCCTCGATGCGATCGTTGCCGCGCACAACGATGATGCGCGGGTTGCAGGTGTGCCAGATGGCCTGAACCTGGTCGTTGTCGAAGTCCCACAGATGGGCACGCACCTCGCCGCCAAGGTAGACATCATCGGCGCCGCCCTCACCGAAATAGCCGATCTCCGATTCGCGCCAGCCGTTGCCGGGATTGGCGAAGTCGGCCTGGTACCGGCCGCCCACCACCGGCACCCAGCGCTCGGTCCACCAGCCATACTCGGCCGTCGCCGTGACCTGTACCTGCCGGGAATGGTCGGGGATGGCCGCGGTGCCGAAGGCCGTGCTTGGCTGCACCGGGTCGTCCCATGCGGTCACGTTGTCGACCGTCAGCAGCTCGATGTCGAGTGACTTGTCGTCGACAGCATCCACCACCCGGATCGTCTGCCCGATCTCCACATCCAGGTCGACCTGGAGGTACTCGCCGTTGGTGGCGACCCCGGCGAGGGCAAGGGCGCCGTCGAGGTAGATGTCGACCGGTCCGGTCCACTGCTCGAGGTGCACCCGGTCGGGATAGAGGTCGTTGCCAACCTCGTCCTGTTCGGCCAGCTCCACGTAGATCCAGGGCGGGACGTGCCACGCATGGCTGGTCTCGTCACCATCTGCGTCCCGCTGGTACGCGCCGAGATGGTCACCGGGAATGATGTCGCCCACGCCGGCGAAATCGATCGTCCACTCCCCGGAAGCAGGATCGGGAAGATCACACAGCTCGAGACCATCGTCGGGTTCGTCGATTCCGCGGGCCCAGGCGCAGACCTCGGCCAACACATCTGCATCAACGGTCGGATCCACCGTGCCGGTGTAGAAGTCGGCGGCGGGATCGACGGCGGTGACGGCCAGCGTGCTGACCACCAGATCCTTGGTGGTCACGCCGTCGGAGACCGTGAAGTACTGACCTGCGGCGACGTCGAACTCCGACCAGAACCGATAGCCGGCCTCGGTGTTCAGCCACGGCGTGCCGTACACGGTCATCGTGTCGGTCCACAGAAGATCCGCTTTGGTGTCGTCGGCGTAGACCTGGAAGGTCAGGGTCTCTCCGGCCGGCCAGTTGACGGCCCACATCTCCTCGTGGATGACGTCCACGCCGAAGTAGGGTTCTTGCAGCTGCCAGCCCCGATGAGTCGAGTCGCCGTCGGCGTCGAATATTTGGGCGGCGCCGCCGATGCCGGATTGGATGTTGATCACGTCCTGCTCGTGGTCACCGGCCCCTGGCGCGGCGAAGTCGGCGACCCACGCCCCAGTGGCATCGGCGGTGACCGAACGGCTGCCGCAAAGGAACTGCTGGCAGGCGTTGACCTCGACCTGGGCTCCGGCAACCGCCGTGCCCGACACGACGTCATTGGTTTCGTCGACTGCGGTGATGGTGAGATCGGCGACCAGGAGGGTCTTGGTGACCTCTACGCCGTCGTCAGCGGTGACGTAGTGTCCCGGCGCGATGGTGAAGCCGAGGTTGTTGATGTTCCAGCCTGCCTCCCAAGGACTGGGACCCCAGCTGGTGACGGGAGCGGTCGTTTGGTAGAGCGGAATGTCGTCGCTCGGATCCGGATCGTCATCGACGGTGACGGTCACCGTGCGCCCAGGTACCCAGCCGTCGTTGACGGACCATACATGGCTCGGGGTCTCGACGGAAAGGGCTGGATCGGGAACCCGCCACGTCCACTGCGTGCTGTCGTCGTCGTTGTCGGTGTGGTTCGCCTCACCGCTGGTGCCGCGGGTGATGTCGACCGGGTCCCCACCAGGACCGGCCACCGAGAAGTCGGCGCTCCAGGTCCCGCCGGAGACGGTCTCCTGGCGCCAGTTGCCGACATCGCCCCAGACGGAGACGATGATGGTCGCACCGTCGTCGCCGACTCCCGAGACAACGTCATTGTCCTGGTCCACATCGGTGACCTCCAGGGACGTCACGACGTGCGTCTTCGTTGTTCCGAGCTGGGTCATGGTGACGATGAAGCCCGGTTCGATCACGAATTCGTCGACAAACGGTTGAAACTGCACAAAACCCGTGGAGGGATCCCACTCGGCCGGCTCCGCCAGCTTGGTGTCGGTCCAATCAGGATCTGCGGCCGTACCCGGGTCGTCGACCTCCACGGTGACCTCAACGGCCTCTTCCCAGCCGTAACCATGGATCTCCTGCTCGGCCATCCGCACCGAGAAGTGCTCGTTACCTGTCTGGGCCGATACCGGCTCGGATCTGATCGCAGCGAGGAACATGAACCAGGTGACGACGGCAAGCGTGGCCACCCCGAACCGTCGGACGCCGGACTTATGGGTCGTCTCTGTTGGCCACATTGCCGCTCCAGTCCTATACACCCATCGCGGCAGGGGGTGGCCACACCTGTCACCTCGAAACCCTAATACGGTGTTAGCCAAAGCATTAGGGACCTTCGTCCCCGCAGCTTCGCCATATTTGTCGGTAAATGGACTGAAGTGCTACGCACCGACCGACCATGGTCGGTTACGCATCAGCAGCGAATGTCGTCTCTGATCGGCTGTCGAGTCGATCTCACGCTGTCCATCCTTTGTCCATCGAGTGATGCCTACTTGCTGTGTTCTGCGGTACTCGACGGACACCTTCCGTTGGATCTACCAGGGGAAACGGTCGATCTCGGTCTGGTCCAACGGCGGGGACTGTTGTCAAGGTGAGGGTCGCGGGTTCAAATCTCGTCGTCCGCTCCACAGTATTCGCTGCCGCCTGACGCCAGCGCCCGCCCCATGGCGGGGTGATCTTCGGTGATCGGGCCGTGGCGCAGTGTCCCCCGCAGATGCAGGCCCTTGTCAGGCATGCCGTGCCGTAGGATACTGAGGTTCAGGCCAACGTCGGAACGACGGCAGAGGGGGAACAGATGGGTAAGTACTTGTTGCGAGCGAACTATGTTGGTGAAGGAGTGGCAGGGCTTCTCAAGGAGGGTGGCTCGGCTCGGCGTGCTGCCGCCACCGCTGCCGCGGAGTCCGTCGGGGGCTCGATGGAGTGCATGTACTTCGCGTTTGGCGACACGGACACCTTCGGGATATGCGAGTTCCCGGATGACGCTAGTGCTGCAGCGTTTTCATTGATGATCAACGCAAGCGGTGCGGTGAAGGTCACCACCACACCGCTCATGACACCGGAAGACCTGGACCAAGTGACCCAGAAGAACCCTGCGTACCGGCCCCCGGGGGCCTAAGACCGCACGCCCACAGACTCATCCTTCCGTCACCTGGCTTATACCGCCACTTGGCTGTGGCCGGCGCTCTCAGGGACCATTCCGACCTGAGGCGTCCCGGTGCTCACGCCGTTGATCATCTTTTTGATCCTTCGGTACGCAGCGGTGCCGCAGCCACATGAGGGAGCGGGTTCGGTCTCGACGGGAGGCTGAGATGAAGCGATGCACGACAAAGGCGACTGGTACCCGTCCTGGAACACACCGTGTGTGTGTGCTGGGACTATAGACGGACCGTCACCGGGTATCTCAACCCGGCCGATGACCGCTACGACCTGACGACACGTGTGACCGGCACCGAGGCCGACGGCGACGACGTGGAATTCACCGACGTGTTGAGCAGCTACATGACCACGAGCGCCGAGCCGGCGGAGCCACGGCTGCTGCTCATCAACCGTGTCGGTGCTGCGTCTTTCGACCCGGTCAACAGCCCGCCCAGCGACATGCGTTGGCGGCACCTGTACCGACACGCCCGGCGCCCGTTACACCGAGCGGAGCCGGACTCGATATCAACCGGACTCGATATCAACATGCGGCCGTCTTCCGGAAGTCCGAATCGTGAAATCGACAGATGGGCTTCTTGTTGGAGACGCAGCGAAGAAGCCGAGAGCACCAGCGCCGAGAGGTTCGGTCACCTCAGCAAGCGCAAGGGCGATCTCGCGCACCCGCTCGAGCGCGTGAAGAGCCATGCTCACCACTCCTGCGCCGCTGCCAAAGCAGGCCGATCAGCCGGACAACCCGACGAACGGCGGAGCTGAGACTTCCAGTCGGACAACCGCCCTGTTTCCGGCAATGGTGCTGAACCGGCGTGGCAATCAGCAGCGGCGATCATAAAAATCTGCTTGAGATATGGTACGGATTGGACCATACTATACGTGTTCTTTGTCAGGGCAAGGAGGGAATCATATGGCGGAGCGATTCGCAAACTACCGCGGCGGTCACGTGCATGGGCTCGGCCATCACGCCGGCTCCCACGCTGCGAGGGGGATGAGCCGACGACAATTCGTCACCATGGCGATGGCCGGCGCCGGGATTGCTGGTGCCGGTGTGATCGGGTTGAGCGGGCAGGCTGCGGCCAAGGCGGGACCGGCTCGGGGTATCCCCAAGCAGCTGCCCAGCTTCTCGCCGATCCTTCAGTCGATTCTCGGGATCGAGGTCCCGTTCATCCTGCCGTTCGAGATCGACCCCTTCATCAATCCCGGCCCGCTCGGTGATCCGACAACGTTTGACGACTTCACCGGAACCATGGGGATGGTGGAAGCCGAGGGCGTCAGCGACAACAACTCCGAAGGGGTGCCTCGCACGTGGGCCGTAGATGCCCGTTTCTGGGAGGGCCGCTACATCGATCGTGGCGGCCATGTGCGAAACGGCGCCTTCGCCTTCTTGTGACTGGATGTCATGGAGGACCCAAGTTTGGGTCCATTCGATCCCGATCAGGTGCAGATACATGATTTCAACCCGGCGGATCTGAACGATCCCGGCCGGCCCGACTACTTCATGGACGGGGGCCTGTTCTGGACCGGGGCGATGCCCCGACAGAATGCAAAACTGCGGGGTAACGGCCAAGCCGAGATGCACCTGTCCCATTACGGGCTCTACGACTTCATCAACGCCCCGAACGCCATCCTTCGCCCGCCGGGCTTCCCGCAAGACCCGGCGGTCGCCAACCTCGATGTCGACTGGACACCGACCGGGGTGACCACGGAGGTCAACGCACCGAGGTTGAGCGGTCAGGGCTCGTTCGCCGGAACGTACTACCAGACCGATGTCGAGTTGGAGTGGTCGGCCAAGAACCTGGCAACCGGCTATGAGTTCAGCACGGCCGGAAGCTCGCGGAACGTGGTCACCTCCCAGTTCTCGGCACGAGTCCGCAACGGGGTCTTCGCCTGATTCCGACGACGGGCCGTCGAACCGGACTTTGTGGGCATGAGCGCGGAATGACTACCCACAGGGGGAACAGTGGAACCTGACAAGAAGACGTTGCACAAGTTCATTGGTACATTTCTCGAGGACATGGGCGGGACGGCCACGATGGCCATGGTCTGTCTGGGTGACGAGCTTGGCCTGTATGAGGCGATGGATGGCGCCGGAGCCGTGAGCGCCTCAGGGCTGGCCGACTCCACAGGATGCAACGCTCGGTTGGTAAGAGAGTGGCTCGACCAGCAGGCTTCCGCCGGGTATGTCGCCTATGACCCGGAGGACGATACGTATCGATTGCCGGCCGAGCAGGCGATGGCCCTGGCCCGGCGCGACTCACCGGTGTTCCTGGCGGCAGGAATACAGACGATGGCATCCATGTATCAGGACCTGGACCGGATCGTCGATGTCTTCAGGGGTGACGGTGCAATGCCCTGGGGTGATCACAGTCCGTCGCTGTTTCGGGGTACGGCCGAGTTCTTCCGACCGAGCTATCAGACCAATCTGGTTGCCGAATGGATTCCCGCGCTCGATGGGGTCGAGAGCAGGCTTGGCGATGGTGGAAAGATCGCCGATGTCGGCTGCGGCCACGGCGTGACATCGGTGCTGATGGCACAGGCCTACCCGCAGGCGGAGATCTACGGGTTCGACTACCACCAGCCGTCGATCGACTCGGCTCGCGAATCAGCCGGCATTGCCGGCGTGAGTGGCCGTGTGACCTTCCGGGCGGCGACGGCGAAACAGTTCACCGGCGAGTTCGATCTCGTGTGCTTCTTCGATTGCCTGCACGACATGGGCGATCCGGTCGGGATTGCCCGTCACGCCAGGGACCAGCTTGTCGATGGCGGCACCGTGATGCTCGTGGAGCCGTTCGCCGACAGTGACAAAGCCACAAATCACGAGCTTCCGACGGCCAAGGTTTCGTATGCGGCGTCGACCTTCATCTGCACGCCCAACTCGTTGTCACAAGAAGTCGGGCGGGGAATGGGCGCCCAGGCGGGCGAGCCCGGCATGCGGGCGGTGTTCGACGAGGCGGGCTACAGCCACTTCAGACGGGTTGCCGAGACAACCGTGAGTATTGTCTACGAGGCTCGTCCCTGAACGTCAGCCCACGGAGTGTGGGCGACGAGGGCGGCGTAGTCGGGGTGTTCCGTGCCTTCTTTGCTGGCCACGAGCCATGTCCGACTGCAGTCGCTCCCGCTGTCGTGGATCGTCAGATCGGCAAAGGCCTGCGAAAGCTCGCCCGGTCATCAGCGGGGTCCTGTCGGGACCGACGGACCGATCGAGTGCGGCGATCACGCCTGCGGCGCCACCCTCCGTCGGTCCGATGGCCCGCAGCGAGGCATGCACCATAACGACCCCGCCTCGATCGATTCCGAGACTCGCCAAGTCGGCGGCAAGGTCCTCAGCGGTCCAGGATGCCGGTGGCGTCATCTCCCGCGGTCACTGCTGGGCGTACCGCATCTCGCGGCGGTACTTCTTCCAGTCGGACGACCCGGTGGACCACACGACGTCGGTGATGATCTGCCCCATCCCGACAACGATGAGCAGGGCAGTGGTCCACCACGGCGCTTCCATGACCAACGCGGGCCCGAGCGCAAAGAACGGGATGAGCTTGGTCAACACTGCGCCCGAGGCGTGCATCCAGGCACGGTGCTTGGCATCCGCCCGCAAGTACGTCGCGTAGTCGGTCTTCACGCCGGGCTGGGGTCGCTTCATCGAGCCGATGAACCAATGAGTGAACCGGATCCCGAATACCCCACCCACGGCCATGTGCGTCAGGCCGTGCGTGGTCATGAGGGTGATACCGGTGCCGATCAGCAGCGCGACCCCGTTGGCAGGCTGATCCAGCGAGTAGGCCCACAGCACGACGCCGAAACCGATCACCGTGCCGATCGCCATCAGCGCCGTGCCGAGCGCAGCGGGTACGGTGAACAGCGCCCACGCTTCGAAGGCGCGCCGGTCGATCGATCCGATGCGATCGGCGTAGTCGGGTACGAGCCGAGGATCTCGCTTGACGGCCCCGACGGCCTTCCAGAACCCGGTCGGGCCCAGGGCCGCATCGCCACGATCGACGGCTTCCTCCGAACTCGTCAAAGCGGATTCGATCTCGTTGCGATTCAAGTGGCACCTCCTTGGTGACAGTGAAGCGTAGGAAATGAATCAGATGGCAGCCAAGACGGGGCACGACCCAGCCACCGGCCTCACCTGTCGGGAACCGCCGAACTGCGTCGCAGCTCGGTCGCACCGTCCGTCGGCGAGTCCCCGCTGGCAGAATACGGTCGTTTCAACAGACTTCAACGAGAACGCCTCTCCGCCCTCCGAAGGTTGGTCGAACACATAGAGCCGGGCGCCCGGCACGGAATCGTCGCCAAGGCCTGTCACATCGCCGGTGACCTTTCCAAGATCTCCGACGCGAACCTTGTTTGCGTAGACGATGCGGCGACGAGCTCCCAAGCCGATGGCATGACGGCGTGGAAGCCGAACTGGGTGACGGGGCTCCGTCGCCCTGGCTCGGAAGAAGCCGATCCGGGGCGGATGTCTGCGCATCAAGCATCGCCGCCATCTCTGAGCTGGTCCTATGACGCTCATTGGACGACGGGACAACGGCATCAACGAAGATGAGCGCAGGCACGACGTCGCCGAGGCGAGCTGCGATCAGCGGAAGCACCGCTTCAGCACCACAGTGACAAACGACGATTGGGTGCTCCAGATCGTCTGCTGCGCTGGCTGCCAGGTCGGCGAAGTGATGCCAGCGTGGTCGCGTTGTGGTGACAAACCCTGTTGGATCTGGGACATTCGTGCGAATACCGAGATCGTTTGCCTCCTGCCGGACCCTGGACCAACTCGCAGGGCCTACCAGCGGGCTGTGGACCAGCAGAAGCTCAGGGGCCGTCTGGCGAGGCTACCTTCCTGAATCGGGAACCGGTGAAGTCGGACGGCCCCACCGCCGGGAACAT
>JAHEJM010000020.1:32893-46172 GCA_024638815.1 Acidimicrobiales bacterium
GGTCTTTGACGTCACCTCGCCAGTGCGTGCCGCAGAGAGCATTCGGGCGACGCCCAGAACACACCACGAAGTCATCTCGGCTAAGGCGGTGGGTCAATATGCCGTAGTAGGAGGGTGTGGCTTCGATCAATCCGTCGCCTTCGAGCTGGCCTGCGCTGGTGCCCTTCGCAGTCGGTTTCGCCCGACCGAGCCGGAGCCTGGAGTCTCTGGCCGGTGCGCAGATGACAGCTGAACGAGCCGATGTCGGCGATCCGGACCAGATCGGATCCGCCTTCAGGCGTGCCGGTTAGGGAGGTGATCCATGAGAGCGATCGTCGTGGTCGTGCTGGGGCTGAGCCTGGCGCTCGTGCCCGGGTGCGGCACCGAAGCCGACTCGGCGTTGTCGATTGCCCGGATAGCATCCGAGACGACCGCTGCATCGTCGGGGCCGCCGGCCCACTCGACTGGCACTGGAGCGGCCCCCACCGGTTCGTCGTCGCAGGCGGCGTTCACCGAGCTGCCATTGCCGGCATCGACCACGTTGGCCGCCGATGGCCCGGCCGGCTCCGAGGGCTTCGGCGGCTCCGGGTACTGCGGGGCTCTCGTCGCCCTCATCGGGCTGGAGCGGTCAGATGGGTCCATGGCGAAGCTCGATTACGAGCCCCGCTATCGGACCCTGCTCCAGGCGGTCATCGACGAGAGCCCACCGCAGCACACGCCGACCTGGGAGCTATTCGTCACCCTGGTCGACGAGCCGTTCACCTACGACAACTTCAATCCCGCCGTCGACTCCCTGGAGCAGATCGAGGCCGAGCTGAACGCGAGCTGCCCCGGCGTGGAGTCGATGCTCGTGGACGACGACGGCCGCCTCACCTCCTGGCTGACCATCGACGGCTGAGTGGGACTTGCGGAGCAGGTCCTTCGGGAGTTGCTGGTTCGATCAGGAAGAGGTTGTCGCCTTCGCGGGAACACCGGGTCTACGTCGGGCTACATGTCGTCGGACCTCGACGACAGCCATCCCGACCCCGCCTACCTGGCCGAGCTGATCGGAACGGCTCGCGAGCGGGAGCGCCCGACGGGTACCTCGACCACATCGCCTCCTTCCGGACCTGAACGGCGCGTAACGGTGGCACCGTTGATGCGTCTCGTGCTCGCCATCGACGACACGCTCGGGAACCAACACGCCAACGACGACGCCCTCTCAGGCGATCTTTGTTGTGACCGCAAACCTGGCTACGTCAGTGCCCGGCAGTGCGCTGCGCAGTTCGACGGCCCGAACGGTGTTACCGGCGGAGCGGCGTCGGGCCGGAGGCGTGCGCCTGGCGGGACAGTGCTTGAACCCTGAAACACAGGTTGGTATCCGTCGACTGACGAATCTTATGGCTGGACTTCGATGAAGCCGGCGGCTGCGAAGTCATGGTCGAAGGCCAGTGCTTCTCGCAGCCTGTGGCGGCGCATGACTTCGAAGCTTGTGGCGTCGACGAAGGAGTAGACCCGTTCGTCATGTCGCCGGAGCCAGGTCCATGCTTTGTCCTGGGTGCCCTCGTCGATGTTGTCGATCTTCAATCGTCCGAGGTCTTGCAGTGATGCGATGCGATCAAGGAAGCCGACCGCTGTGCGATGGCTGTCCTTGCGTCGCAGGAATGTCCAGGTCTCTCCGATGACCATGTTGGTGCTCAGAACCTGCTCGTTGGGTCCAAGCGAGTTGAGCATTGCCAGCGCCTCTTGGTGGCGGCCATCGCCGGGAAAGACCCATGCCACCCACCAGCCTGTGTCGGCGAACTTCACGAGCTATACATCGTGTCGTCGATCTCGCCCGGCTCGACAGTCGTCTTTGGGTCGCCGAAGCCGGCCAGATCAGTCCACGGGTCGCCGGTGGAAGTGTCCGGCGGTTGGGGGAGGACTTTGGCTAAACCCAGGCGGATCAGTTCCGATTTCGAGATTCCCCGACGACGAGCCTCTTCGGCGGCCTGAGCATCGAGATCTTCGGGCAACGTGATGGTGACCGCCTTCATGGGAACCAGTATACATAGTCTGTGTCGCGAGGGCTATGTGTTGGGAATGCGCAACGACCAGTCGCGTCCAAGCCGCAAGGCTGGAACCACGGTGATGCCACGTCGAGCTTGTCGAGATCTGACTTGTCGACGTCGTCGGGATGTGGCTGGTGGGTGCCGAGGTCGTCGAGATCTGACTTGTGGGCGTCGACCTCGTCGAGATAGCTGGCTGCGAGCTCATCGACTGCGAGCCTTCCTCTCCAGCTCCGCACGCCCCAACCAGGAACATGCAGACAACAAGCCGGAACCAAGTCATGCTGTGCCGTCCATGGAAGTAAGTGGTCACGAGTCCACAATCCGGCGCCGACAGGCTCCAAACAAGAGGACTAGGTCCCGTTCGGTGGGGGCACCCAGCTGCAAAGGCAGGTAGACCGTTCTCTACCGTCCTTGACACCGCCGCAGCTGAGCCAGGTGGTCCCTCCACTGCGTCCATTCCTTACCTCGGCGGCGAGAGCTTGTGACCGAACTCGTCGTGTCCGCAGTCTGCCGGCCGGCCCCTAGGCTGGGGCGGCGAACGACGACGGGCGGTGACGGCGCGTGCAAAAGTTGTGGGTTCGAGGCGACGCGGTTGACCAGAGCCGTCGCCGTTGTCGCCTTCGGTCTGCTGATCGCCTGCAGTGGCGACGGGTCAGCGGTCGGTGGCTCCGACGTCGCACCGGATGAGGCTGGACAGTCGCTATCCGATTCAGGGGCCGATACCGATGCCGAAACGGACTCGGGCGTTGTGGACGGACCCGATCGGGTCGAGGAGCCGGCCCGGCGCTGGGCCGACCAAAGAGACGAGGTGGTCAAGGGTCTTCGCTCCCAGGGGTACGGCCTGCCCGGATTCGCCCGATCGGGCGACACCGCCGGGGCCGGTGGCGAGTCGGACGACTCCGACGCCGACACCGATACTGACCCCGATTCGGAGGACACCCTGACCATACGGGGCCCGGGTCGGTTCCGGTTCGACCTCGGGCAGTGCCCCGGCGACTGGTCGGACACCGCCGGCATCTCACGATCGGCGATCTCGCTGGCCGTGGTTCCTCCCACCACCGGCGATCAGGCCCGGTTCGGCCAATTGGCGGCTGGAATGAGGGCCTATTTCGACTATGTGAACGCCCGAGGCGGTGTGGGTGGGCGGCAGCTCGAACTCGACGCTCGTGACGACGGCTACGAGGTCGGGATCACTGAGGACATGGTCGACAGCCTGCTCGATTCCGACGAACAGCCGCTGGCGGTGACCACCTTCGGTACCGCCAACTCGTTGGCCGTCTACCAGGATCTGAACCGGACCTGTGTACCCCATCCGTTCGTGATGTCGGCCCATCCGGCATGGGGTGATCCGGTTCGCCACAATCCGGCCGAGCCCGATGTGTCCGAGGCCATGGCCTCATTGGCCGGAGACCCGGTCGACGTGCTCCTGATCATGACCGCAGGGCGAGCCTGCTCGTCGGCCCTGAGTGAAGCGGCGGCCACCGACGCCGTGGTGGACGGCGGTGCCACCTTCCTCCCGTCGGTGTGCAAGCATCCCGATCGGTATCTGCTGCCGACCGGATTGGCTGCCGACGGTGTACGGCTGGTCGACGGTGGGGTCAAGGCCCTTGCCGGTCCTCGTCATGCCGACGAAGGGTTCGAAGCGCGGGTCTGGGCCGTGCTGGAGGAGGCCAATGTCGACGATCCGAGCGGGCTGGCCGCAACCGGGGTGGGCCAGTACGCCTGGGCCCTATGTCGAAGTCCTGAGAATCGCCTCCGAACTCGACGGGGGGCTCCGGCGGTCCAACCTACTGTTGGCGCTACGCAGTCTGGATCTCGACCACCCGCAGCTGGTTGACGGGGTCCGGTTCGAGACCCGGGGATTCGACGACGCCTTTCCCATCGAGGGGTCAAGGGTCGGTCGATTCGACGTGAGCCGGCGAGGGTGGGTGAACGAAGCCGAGGTGATCGACGTCAACGGTGGGACGCCGGACTGCTTCTGGGGTGACGATGGGTGCTAGACATCCAGACCCTCAAGGCGGCCACCGTCGGCCAGTTCTGATGATCGGCTTTGTGCTGTGGAAGGGCGTCAGCGACCGGACCAGCATTCAGCTCCCCGCGAGGCCGGTTCGGAGACTACTCACGTCTTGCTTGAGACGACCGGTCAAATGCCGACGGATAACCGATGCCCGGTCCCTCCCCTTCGATGTCCATCTGGGGCATGCTGCGTTCGCCGCTGGCCAGGGCCTGGGTGCTGTCCGCGATCCTGCTTTGGGTGGCCGGGGTTGTGTGGTGGGTTGCGGTCTGGGGTCGTGAGCCATTGAGCTCACAACTCACTGTGCCGTGGTGGGCCTTGGTCGTTGCCGTGTTCGCAGCCGAGTCGATGGTCATCCATCTGCACTTCCGGAGCGAGTCGGGGTCCTTCTCGCTGCTGGAGCTCCCTCTGGTTTTCGGGCTGGTGTTCGCCGACCCGGCGCCCGGTGTCGTCGCCATGGTGGCCGGCGCGCTCCTCAGTCTGCGTCTGGTCCGCCGTCAGCCGTTGTTGAAGCTGGTGTTCAATGCGGCGAACCTGTCCCTCCATTACACCTTGGCCGCCGCCTTTCTTCACCTGTTGCTCGCTGGTCGAGACCCGCTGGCTCCGGTTGGGTGGCTCGCCGTGCTCGGGGTGACCTCCCTCGTCGCCGTCGTGAATTTCGGCATGATCGTGCTGGTCATCGCCATCACCGAACGCCACCTCGACGTCGGAAACTCGGTCAACGCCTTGTTGTTCGCGGTCGTGGTGGCCGGGGCCAACACGATCCAGGCGCTCATTGCCGCGCTGGTCATGGTGTCGGAACCGTGGGCGGTGTTGCTGCTCGCCGGCTCTGCCGGGATCTTGTACATCGCCTACCGAGCCTATGTGACCGAGCGCGAGCAACGGGAGAAGGTCGAGTTTCTCTATGCCTCGACCCGGGCTCTTCGAGAGGGCGGGCAGAGCGGGTCGGCCGTTGCCGACTTTCTGGCCGAGACGGCCTCGATGTTCCGGGCCGAGACGGTGATGCTGTATCTCTTCCCGGCCCCTGACTCCGGGGTCGCCCCGGCATTGTTCACCCAACGAGAAACGACATTCCAGGCTGACGCCATCACCGCACCGGAGGAGGCGGAAGCCCAGTCGCTGGCAATGGCGGCCCCATCGCCGCTTCTCGTTGTGGATGAGGGCGAAGGACCGGAAGAGGTCACCGAGTGGCTCGCCGCAAACGGCGTGGAGAAGGCCATGGTAGGGGCACTCCCATCTGAGGACCGGCTTGTCGGTGTGCTGGTCGTTGGTGATCGGCTGGGCAACGTCACCACCTTCACCGAAATCGATCTTCGCTTGTTCACGACACTTGTTGAGCATGCCGCCGTGGCTCTGGAGAAGGACCAACTGGGCCAGGCGCTGATCCAGCTGCGGGAACTGGGCCAAGAACTCGAGCGCCAGGCAAAGTACGACGAACTCACCGGCCTGGCCAACAGGACCATGTTCACCAGTCGGCTCGACGACCTCTATTCGAGCGATGGCAACGACGGCTGTGTGCTCTACGTCGATCTCGACGATTTCAAGCCGGTGAACGACACCTATGGACATGCCGCCGGCGACGCCCTGCTGGCACAGGTGGCAACCAGGATCGAGGCAGCAACCCGCCCCGACGATCTGGCCGCCCGACTGGGCGGTGACGAGTTCGCTGTGCTGTTGCCGACGAGCGAGGACGGGGATGTCGTGGCCCAGCGCTTGATTGGCGCATTGAGCGCCCCGTTCCAGATTGTCGCCGACGAGGTCCGCATCGGGGCCAGTGTGGGCATTGCCCACCGAAAGAACGCAGCATCGGCCTCGCAGCTCGTCCTCCACGCTGATACCGCGCTCTATGCGGCCAAGGAGGAGGGGAAGGGCACCGTAGTCTCCTACGGCGATCATCTCCGCACCAACACCCGTCGCCAGCAGACGCTCCAATCCGACCTGCGACGGGCCATCGACCACAACGAGTTCGAGATCCACTATCAGCCAATCGTGGGCCTCGATGATCTGTCCATCGTGGGCGCTGAGGCACTGGTTCGTTGGCGGCAACCGTCGGGCCATTTGATCCCGCCGGCCGAGTTCATCAACGAAGCGGAGCAATCAGGCCTGATCACATCCGTCGATCGGCTGGTGAGAGTGGAGGTGCTCGACCAACTCGAGCAGTTCCGGCGGCTGGCTCCCCGGTTCTTCATCTCCGTCAACCTCTCCGCTCGTCATCTGCGCCGCAGTGATCTCGTCCAGGAGATCGCATATGATCTGACTGCCTCCGCTGCTCCTGTCGACGGGCTAATCTTCGAGCTCACCGAATCGGCCCTGGCCGGCGATGCCGAGGCGGCGGCCAGGCGTCTGGGCGAGATTCGGGCCTTGGGCCCACGTATCGCGCTCGACGATTTCGGCACCGGCTATTCGTCGCTGAGCTATCTCCGCACCCTTCCCATCGACCTCATCAAAATCGCCCAGCCCTTTATCCAGGACATGTCGGACGGCGACACGACCTTCGTCTCGGCCATCATCGGGCTCAGCCAGAAGCTCGGGTTCACCACGGTGGCCGAAGGCATCGAGCAGGAGTGGGCCGTCGACATCCTCCGACAGATCGGCTGCGATCTCGGTCAGGGCTACCATTTCGCCCGCCCGATGGAGCTTGACGAACTCGCCGAGCTGGTCGGTCGGAACCGGCCTTCGGGTCGTTTGCCCCTCTGACCGCGGCGCTGCTTGGGAGAAGTGACTGAAGCCGGGCCGGGTTGGTGCCGAAGACAGTCATTATACAAGGTGAATGAGGCATCGATCCGGTGAGGTTGTAGATGGTCGCCTGACCACCGGGGAGCTAGTGGCGAAACCGGCATTCCCTTCTGCAATTGCGTTCTGCGTCCGGCAGCCGCAAATCGTCACAGGAGGCGGACAATGTCGAACAATCGTCCCGGGGTCATGGCTTGGCCCCGCAGGAATTGGGGCACAACCTGGTTCTCGCCCATCGATTTCGCAGCCATGGTCGGCGCCCTGTTGCTCCTCCTCACGGTCCTGGCCGCCCCGGCCTCCGCCGGCAAGCCCGACAAGGGCGACAAGGGTGACTCCGGCAGCTCAGGTGGGACGCAGCTGTGCGCAGATCTGAACGGCAGCACCACCTTGCACGATGTGAACGTGGCGATCGGCGCCGATGGGTTCCACAAGCCAAAGGGCAGGACCGCCCCGATCATGGGCGCCGGTGTCGACGTGGCCGTGATCGATACCGGGGTGAACCCGGTCGGTATCAACGACCTGGTCGACGGGCCGGATCTGTCGTTCGACGCCCTCGAGGACAACCTGCGGCATCGTGATCTGCACGGTCACGGCACCAACATGGCTGGCATCATCGCCACCAACACCGCCACCGAGTGGGGTGTTGCCCCCGGCGCCCGGATCGTCAACGTCAAGGTCGGCGCCGGCGATGGTGCAGTCGACGTCTCCCAGGTGATCGCCGGTATCGACTGGGTGGTGCAGAACCGCAACGCCGACGGCATGAACATCCGGGTCATCAACCTGGCCTACTCCACCGACGCCGCCACCGACTACCGCACCGACCCCCTCACCCACGCCATCGAGAACGCCTGGCGCAACGGGATCGTCGTGGTCGCCGCCGGCGGCAACGACGGGCGCAGCGTCCACCAGCTCGGCAACCCCGCCTACGACCCCTACGTCATCGCCGTCGGCGCAACCCGGGCAAGCGACACGTTGTCCAGCGGATGGACGATTCCGTCCTGGTCGTCCACTGGCGACGACGTCCGCAACCCCGACCTCGTCGCTCCCGGCGCCTCTCTCCTCTCATCCGGTATCGTCGGTTCGTACCTGGCCGACACCTACCCCGACGCCACCTGTGTCGGTGACGACGGGCTGTTGCACCTGCGAGGGTCGGGCACCAGCCAGGCCGCCGCCGTCGTGGCCGGCGCCGCCGCCATGCTGCTCGAGCAGCGCCCCGAGCTCACCCCCGACCAGGTCAAGCACCTGTTCACCAGCACCGCAACGCTGCTCCACGACGAGCAGGGCCTCGTGAAGCCCGAACGCCAGCAAGGTACCGGCTTTCTCAACCTCGCCGCTGCGATGGCGGCCCCCACCCCCGGCGTCGAAGCCGTCCAGACCCACGACCCCGCTGTCGGCGGGGGCAGCCTCGAAGCCTCGAGGGGCAGTTTCCACGTCGGCACCGAAGGCGACTACCTCACCGGTGAGACAACCGCCTTCGGTGAAGACTTCGACGCCACCGCCCACGCCGCCGCCGAAACAACCGGCACCGTATGGACCGACCAGACCTGGTCCGGTTCCACCTGGTCCGGGGGCACCTGGTCGGGCTCCACGTGGTCGGGCTCCACGTGGTCGGGCTCTACGTGGTCGGGCGCAACCTGGTCAGGTTCCACGTGGTCGGGCAGCACGTGGTCGGGCTCGACCTGGTCGGGCGCAACCTGGTCAGGTTCCACGTGGTCGGGCAGCACGTGGTCGGGCTCGACGTGGTCGGGCTCAACATGGTCAGGTTCCACCTGGGCCTGAGCCTCGGCGGGACGCACGGTCCACCCCAACAGAGCTCAACAGCATAACGTTGACGGCCAGAGGCCCCGGTCAGCCCCTCCCTGACCGAGGCCTCTGGCCTCTCTCATCGGCTCGACATTCGATCCGGTGCCGCTGTCATCGACATCGGGCGGAACCCGCGTGTTGTCCGGGCCGAGCACGGGTGTTGAAAGTACAAAGATTTACTAAAGGCCGGGTAATTCGCCTCAACCCCGAGACCGCCCATCGCTAAGGTGGCTCGGGATGGGATTGGCGGAACGAGACCCATTGATGGCTCAGTCGGCGCTGTTGGTGCGACGTACCCACATGCGGGCCGAGCCGGAGGCCATCACCACTTTGTCCGGCCTCGAGCGGGCCGACGCCGTCGAACAGTTGCTCCAGACGCCGTTGGATGACGCCCAAGCCCCGGTCAGCGATGACAGCAAGACCACCTTGACCTGGTGGATCACGCGGATTGGCGACTCGGTCAATCCGCTACAGGATCGAATGACCTTCCTGTGGCACTCGATCCTGCCGTCGCACCGGTACTCGGTGGGCAAGCAGGAATTCGTGGGCATGCAGCTCAACACCATCCGTAGCCGGGCGCTCGGAAACTTCCGTGATCTGCTCCAGGCCCTGATGGCCGACCCGGCCATGCTCAAGTACCTCGACGCCGAGAGTTCCACGGCCAAGAAGCCGAACGAGAACCTGGCCCGCGAAATCATGGAGCTGTTCACCATCGGAATCGGCTCCTACACCGAAGCCGATGTCCAGGCCGCAGCCCTGGCCCTGGCCGGCTGGAGGGTCGACAAGGATTCCCTCCAGGCCTACATCGAGCCCAAGCGGGCCTTCGACGGTGAAGTAACCTTCCTGGGCGAGACCCGGCGTTGGGACACGCCGTCGATCGTCGATCGGCTGTGCGACCACCCGGCGACGGCGGCCCGAATGGCGGGCAAGGTCGGGTATCACTTCACCGGCAAGACCCTCTCGGTCGAGGCCCGAAGCGAATTGGGCCGGTGGTGGCAGGAACAGGGCCTCGAGATCAAACCGTTGCTGCGTCGGGTGCTTCTCGATGAGCAGTTCTGGGCCGATCACTACGCCCGGCCCCGATCCGGCTTCGAGTACTACACAGGCGTCCAGAAGATCCTTCAGCTCGATCCGTCCGAGTACTGGCGGCCCCGGAACCTGGGCCAGGCCCCGTACGAACCTCCCAATGTGGGTGGCTGGCCCGAAGGTGATCGCTGGTTGAACGCAGACTCGATGCTGCGTCGGTCCCAGCAGCTGTTCTCCGTCGACTTCCGCAAGGTGCCGGACGGTACCACGGCCACCATCGACCAGATTCTCGATCGCTGCGGACTCTGGGTGGTGAACGACGAGGTGGTGGCGGCCATGGAGGCGGCTGCCGGTCATGTCGACACCATCGGCGACGAAGGGGTGCCGCAGCTTCAGTGGCGAATCGCCCTCAGTTGCCCGGAGTTTCAACTGCAATGAGCCACAAGTACGAGGACTTCCGCTACGGACCCCAGGCGCCGGCGTCCGACGCCGATGACCGACCCACCCTGATCAGCCGTCGAGCCGTACTCGGAGGGCTGTTGGCCACCGGTCTGGCCGGTTACGGGGCGCTTCGCCGCAACGCCGGGGGCGACCCCGTGGTCGATCTTTCGAAGCTGGCCTCCCGGACTGCCGACACCGGCATCCTCGAAGTCGACCTGTCCGAGCCGGCCATCGCTGCCGCCGACGGTCTCGAGGACATGTTGGGCCAGTTCGGCTTGGTCGACGAGCTTCTCCTGCCGGCCCCGGTCGACCAGCGAGTGCTCGTCCTCATCGAACTGGAGGGCGGCAACGATGGTCCGTCGACCGTCGTTCCCTATACAAGCGGAACCTACTTCGACAGCAGGCCCAATCTTGCCATTGCGGCCGAAAGTGTGCTGCCAATCGACTCCGACGTCGGCCTCAACCCAGCTCTCGGCGACCTTCATCAGCGCCAGTTGGCCGTGGTCGAAGGAGTGGGCCCGGTCAACGGCAGCCTGTCGCACTTCGAGATGGTCGAGCGCTGGGACTACGGGGCTATGGCCGGGGTCGACAACCGAGAATCCGGCTTTCTGGCCCGTCTGGCCGACGCCCTCGATGTCGGTGCACCGGTCACCGGCTTGTCGGTTGCGGGACACACCCCGCGTCTGAACAACGCTGCCAGCTTCACGCTCTCGCTGGAAGGTTTCAACCAGCTCCATGTCCTGACCAAGGACGATTGGATCTTCCCCCTCTACCGTCACGCCTTGGGAGGCATCGGGGGTGGACCGGTCGCATCGACACTCGCCGAGTCCTGGAACGAACTGTTCGCCATCGGCCGATCGCTGCCCGCCGACTACGACGACTACGACGGCGACAGTCCCATCGTTGATCGTGGAGGCCAGTTGGGGCGACAGTTGGCCCTCGCCGCTGAGATCATCAAGGCCGATCTAGGGGTGCGAGTAGTGCACGCCCAACTCGGTGGCTTCGACACCCACAAGGGCCACAAGGGTCGGCATGAGCGGCTCATGAACACCCTCAACGGTGCCATTCACGAGTTCCTCAACCTGATCGACGCCGCCGCACTGTCGGATCGGGTTCTGGTAGCGACCACCAGCGAGTTCGGCCGCCGCTTTCGGGAGAACGCCAGCGGGCTCGATCACGGCTCGGCCTCGTCGATGCTGATGTTCGGGCCGGTGACGCCGGGCCGCCACGGCGAGCCGTCACCTCTGAGTGGGCTCGACGATCGGGGCAATCTGCGCACCACCGTGCCGTTCGACCGTTACCTGGCCACGCTGGCCCAGGACTGGCTCGGAGTCGAAGCCGGATCCGTACTGCCGGGTGGTCCCCAGCCCCTCGGTTTCATCCCTGCCGCCCGGTCGTAGTTTCCGGCCGGCCCGGGCGGCTACAACCCCAGGCGAGTCGCTTCCACCGGACAGAACACCCGAACTGCGGCGTCGACCACGGAACTGAGCTCCTCGATGGTGAGTTCCTCGTTGTCGGCTGTCGCCAGCGCCTGATCTCTGGTCTCGACATAGCTGTCGAGACTGTCGGCTCCGGTGGCATAGCCGCAGGCGCTCTGACCGAATGTCACGATTTCTTCGGCCGACAGGTCACCCGAGGTGATGCCCAGCTCGTCGAGGGTAGCCCTGAACTCGGTGACCGCCTCCAGATTCTGCGTCAGATCGACGGTGTCGGATGTGTCCTGACCGGTGGTGGTTGCCGTGCCGTCTCCGGAGTCGCCTCCGTCCCCCATGGGATCGACCATGGAGTCGGCCTCTGAATCCATGGAACCATCCATCGCCTGTCCATCGGTCATGCCCTGGTCGTCGATGGACGTGGCATCGTCGGCTTCATTGGCCGACTGGCCGGCTCCACCCTGGGATTCGGCGGTGGACTCGCCGTCGCCGGCTCCCTCGCCGTCGATCACGGTCGGGTCGTCGGTCGTGGCCAGATCACCGTCGTTGCCGCTGGCCGCGGCCAGTACCACGGCCACGCCTATCGCGGCCAGCACCAGGAGCCCGGCCACCAGGACGGCGGGATGAAGCCCGAACGGTCGCAGTGGTCGCTGACCCTCGTCGTGGGTGACAACGGAGACCGGACCGGTGTTCTCGGCCAGTAAGGGAGTGGTGCGATCGATACCGGAGCCCGACGCGCCGTTGGTGGCGAAGCCTTGCCCGGGAGCGGCATAGCCCTCGTCCTGGGACTCCGGCCATTGACGCGTGGCGTCCACCACCGGATTGGGGCCCGTACGGTGCATGGGCGGCACGGGTTTCGGTGACGTATCAAGCGTGGTGACCGGGTCCGATTCCGGCTGGTACATCACCCGTGTGGCGGCATCCACCTCGACGTCGACCGCCGACGGCCGTTCGGCTGGACCCGGACCGGTTCCCTGGGCCCACCAGCGCCCGTCGGACGCCTCATACCACCCGTCGGGCGGGGGCCACTCGTAGAGCTCACCGTTCCAAGCCTCGTAGTTGGAGGTCATCGTGGTGCGTGCCATCCCGTCTGCATTCGCCGACCGCGCTCGTCGACGAGTGTAACCAGCCCTGGGGGGGTTCACCCAGCACCCCTCGGATTCACCCGGGGTTCGACCCGCCTTCGCCGCACGGACAGGAGAGGGGAAAGTTGCACCGCGATCGGCGGATCAGCGCTAGGGTGGTCGAAGTCACGCGCGGATGCCCGAGCGGCCTAAGGGAGTGGCCTGCAAAGCCATGATTCGCGGGTTCAAATCCCGCTCCGCGCTCTGTCCGAATCAGGTCGGCCGGTGCTAGTCTGATCGAACCGTACACGGGCCATTAGCTCAGTTGGCTAGAGCGCCTCCATGACATGGAGGAAGTCGGGGGTTCAAGTCCCTCATGGCCCACGTATGAACGCCGGAGGCGTTCAACCGGAGTTTCGGCTGGCACCGAAACGTCCTCGGCTTGACACCAGTGGTGTGGGTTCAAGACTAGGTCCCTCATGGCCCACGACATAAGCTCAGGTCGGCGGCACTTCGCCATAGCCGTCGTCGCCGCTTGTGGCGCTCTGGCGTTCACCTCAATCGGGAGCCGCGGTTGTCAGTCCGCACTCGGCGGCAGCATCGGTGAGTCGATCGTCGTAGCAGACCACGTGGGCCAGGTTGTTCTTGAGCGTCAATGCACTTGCCAGGTGAATGGCATCGAGCGTACGGAGGCCTGCTGGGGGGAGCGACCCTGCGGTCCGAAGAACCCGATCGTTGATGCGCAGCAACTCGAAC
>JAHEJM010000109.1 GCA_024638815.1 Acidimicrobiales bacterium
GAATGGGGCCGTCGGTGTGGGGTCGGGGGTCAGTGGTGTGAGGTCCGGGGTCAGTGGTGTGAGGTCCGGGGTCAGCGGTGTGAGGTCGGGCTCGGACGTGGCCGTCGGTGTCGGTTCGGGCTCGGATGGGGCCGAAGGTGTCAGGTCGGGTGCCGGCCTCCGTTCCGGAGACTGCTGCGCCAGGGATGCATAGGTCTCCAGGGTGCTCGAAGTCGACCTGTCGGCGTGTCCCGGTTGGTCGCTTGCCCGTCGGTTGCGGGGAGCGCCGGCCGCCTTGAGGGTGGCAACCACGTAGGCCGCCAGGCAGCCCATCACCACACCGCCGACCAGAGCGCCGAGGATGATCACGAAAGGTCCGAGGCCCCGGGCGCTGTCGGGCAGCTCGGCCGGGCTGATGATGCGGCCGACATCGGTTGAAAGGGTCGAGAGCTGGGCCATCGTGTCCTGCTGGGCGTCCAGCTCACTCTTGATCGACTCCCGCTCCACCGACAGGGTGACGAAGGACTGGGAACCCTCCTCGTGTTGGGTGAGTTCTGCTTCGAGACCGGCCAGTTGATCCTTGAGCAGGGTGATCCGCTCCCCAAGCACCTGTTCGGTCGCCGACTTGTTCTCCTCGGCCAGCTGCGAACGATAATCGAGATAGGTCTGGGCGAAGGTGTCGGCCGCGGTCCGGGCCAGGCTCGGGGTGGCAGCCTGGTACGAGATATCGAGGATCCTCGACTCCCGGGGGCTCGAGACCGACACGTTGAGGGCCAGGGCCTCATGGGTGATGTCGACGGATCGTCCGGCCAGCCGCTGGGACACCAGGGTGACCACGGTCTTGGATGTGGCGATTCGTTCCTCGGTGGGCATGTCGACCACGACGTCGGACTCGATTGTCTCGCTCGGATTGGTGGAGATGGGGGTGACCAGCACCGAGGCCGTGGCCTCATAAGTGGTCGGCACCATGGTCGAGACCAGTACTCCCAGCAGGGTGACAGCGGCGGCCACGGCGCCGATCAGCGTGGCGTGATCCTTTATCGGTTTCAAGTACTGGTCCAGGGGTGCGGTTGGGTCGCTCACCATTGGTCCTCTTTCGGGCACCAGTCGACAGACTGTCGGCTGTCCCAACCCAGTCGGCCCCAACCCGACCGGTCTTTAGGTCCGTCCGATCATCGACCTTGTCGCTGAACACGGCGACGACGGCCCAAGGGCAGCCGGTGATGAGCGTTCCCGCCCACCACCGGCTCATGCACCCACTGATTGTTGTAGCGGTGGCTACCGCCACCAGATTCTCCATGCGGAGACCTTGTCCGACGGTCAGACCGTCGGCTCGACTCTTGTTCCGCCCGTCACTCGAGCCTCAGATCAAAGCTGAGGTCGTTGTTGCCGGGCCAGTAGTTGTGAACCTCGACCGCCACCACGTTGGTTCCGTCGATCAGGGCGTCGGTGCTGATCCGGTGGTCCTGCGTGTCCTCGCTCCGGCCCGAAACCCAGCTGATCGGACTGGTCGACCACCCGACGGCACCGTCCGGCATGTTGACCCTCCGGACCTCGATGCCATTGAGGTAGACGACGGCCCCATCGTCGGCTCGGAGCCCGAGCTCCCGGTGCATCGCCGTCGTCCAGCGCGGTCAGTGCCCGCTCGACGTCACCGCAGGCCAGAGCCGCCGTCTCGTCCAGACGGTTGAGTTCACCGGCCTCGTTTCTGGTGCGACGATCCCGGATGCCGATGGGATCGGCCTCGGTGGAGCCGACCTGCTCGAGTCCGGTGTCGGTACCGCCTCGATCATCGTCGGGGGACGACGCCGATTGGGCGTCCTCGCCACAGGCCGCCATCACCAGCACGGTGGCGACGACGAGGCAGGCGGGGCGAAGCAGCGTCGGGTGGGAGCGCACATGGACTCCACGAGTATCAGTGGTCACGACGGTGGTGAATAGACCGGCATGACCATTGCCCTGAGCTGGAGTTCGAGCTCCCCCGGCCCCACGGATCGTCGGGCCGGGGGCAGGTTCACCCCATCGGTTCGCCCCTCGGGCCTCAGAGTGCGGAAACCGCGTCGTCCAGGGCGGTCAGGAACCGATCATTCTGGGCCTCGGTACCGACGGTCACCCGAATCCCGTCGCCGGTGAAGGGCCGTGTGACCACACCGTTGCGTTCCAGATGGTTGTAGACGGTGTCCGTGTCGGCTCCCAACGGGAGGTAGACGAAGTTGCCGAGGGACGGAGGCAGGTCGTGGCCGGCATCGGTCAGCGCTGCTGCCACTCGGCCCCGTTCGGCCACGATGGCGTCGATCTTGGGCCGGATTACATCCAATGACTCGAGGGCGGCCAGGGCGGCGGCCTGGCCCGCACCGTTCACGGCGAAGGCGAGCAGAATCTTGTCCAATTCGGTGATGATGGCCGGATCGGCGATGGCGTACCCCACCCGCAGGCCGGCCAGGCCATAGGCTTTGGAAAAGGTGCGGGTCACCACCAGGTTCCGGTACCGGGGCAGCAGTTCGTGGACCGGGTCACCCAGCGCCGGATCGTTGAACTCCCGGTAGGCCTCGTCGACCAGCACGATCACCGAGTCGGGGATGTTGGCCAGGAGATGCTCGACCTGGGCGGTGGAGATGGCGGTCCCGGTCGGGTTGTTGGGTGTGGCCAACAACACCAGCTTGGTCCGTTCGTCGACGGCGCCCCCGACCGCTTCCATGTCGAAGCGGTGATCGATCAAGGGTGGTTTCACCGCCACGCCGTTCATCATCCGGGTGTAGACGGGATAGGCCTCGAACGACAGCCAGGGGAAGACAACCGGATCGCCGGGGTCGACGAACGTGAGGCACAGTTGCTGGAGAATGCCGACCGAGCCGCAGCCGACGGTGACATGATCGACGTCGACCCCGATCCAATCGGCCAGGGCAACCCGCAGGGCAGTGGCCCGATGGTCGGCGTAGAGGTTGGCGTCGGCCGCCGCTCGGCGGGCCGCCTCGACCACCGCCGGGATGGGAGCGAACGGGTTCTCGTTCGAGGCCAGCTTGATGGCCTCGGTGATGCCGTGCTCCTGCTCGGCCTGGGCCGCCGACTTGCCCGGCCGGTAGGCGGCCAAGGCCCGGATGGCGGGGCGCACACTGCCCAGAGCGCCGGCAGCGGTGGCCCCGGCGTCGGTTGTCGTGGTGCCGGTGGTGTCGGTGCCAAGGGTGTTGCCAGCGGTCATGGCTTCACCGTAGCGGGCCACGGTGGCGGCCGATGCCCCGTGGCTGGGGGATGACACCGGCTGATGGCTGGAAAAGCTGCTAGGTTTTCATTGTGGCATTTCTGTGCGGCCGACCGGGATGTGGTCAGGAATCTGCGGCGACACTGCAGATTGATGCGGTAGCGGCCTCGGTGTCCCTGGTCGATCCCAGGATAAGTCGCGACGGTGTGCCGCTGTGTGAAGGCCACGCCGACTCAACCACGCCACCCCTCGGCTGGGCCATGAACGATCTCCGCAGCACGGCGAAGGCTCTGGGCCGAGAGGGCGGCATCGAACCCACGGTCACCGCCACGCCGCCTCGGGTTCGCCCGGTCGACGAGGACGACCCGGCCGGGGCCGACGGCGACGAGATCGGGGACGGCGACCGGTCGGGCCGCATGCCGCGCCGGCAGTCCATCCTGGAGCGGGTTCGTCAGGAGTCACTCGATCTCGACGGCGACGGACGCGGCGTGGATTCGGCACCGTCGCAACGCCCGGCGGCCCGAACCGACAAGGCGTTTGCCGGGTCGCTGACCGACGACGAAGCCGAGCGGGAATCCACCGAGCGGTTTATCGCCCGGTCACTGGAACGCAGGCGGTCAGGTCGGCGCTCCGCCGACAGTGCTCCCGATACCCGACCCAGCCGGCGCCGAGAGGTGGCCGAGGAGCAGCCGGAGGAAGATCGGTTCCCCTGGCACTTCAGCTTCGACGATGACGACGAGCCGGCCGAACTCCAGGCGTCGACTCCGCTGCTGTCCCGGGCCTTCCGATCCACCACCGGCTGACACGACAGACCCCCGCCACCGTTGGTACGGGGACGGGGGCCGTGGGCCGGGTGACTCGACCGTCGGTGTCGTGACTGCCGTCGGTGCTCAGCCTCCTCCACCACCTCCGCCGGGAGCAGGAGCGGCGGTGACCTCGCCCTCGTCCGGGGTGTTCATGCCGATCAGCTCCTTGTGTCGCTGCTTGTACTCCTCGGCGTCGTAATGACCCTCGAGCAGATCGAGCTCACGGCTGAACGCCTTCTGCAGGCTCCAGATCATCAACAGCAACACCAGGGCAAACGGTAGGCCGGTGCTCACCGCCGCGGCCTGTAGCGAACCCAGTCCGTCCTTGGAGAAGAGCAGCACGGCGGCGATGGTGCCCTCCATGACCGCCCAGAACACACGCTGGGGCTTGGGCGAGTCCAGCTTGCCGCCGGAGGTCAGGTGGTCGACCACCAGCGAGCCGGAGTCGGATGAGGTCACGAAGAACGAGATGACCAGGGCCACACCCAGCAGCGAGGCGATGGTGGTCAGGGGGAAGGCCTGCAGCATCTCGAACATGGCCGTCGACAGATCCTCCGACACCGCACCGGCCACGTCCTGGATGCCCCGGAGCTGGAGGTCGAGTGCGGCACCGCCGAACACCGACATCCAGACGAAGCTCAACAGCGTCGGGAAGCCGATGACACCGAGGATGAGCTCACGAACGGTACGACCCTTGGAGATGCGGGCGATGAACATGCCCACAAACGGCGACCACGAGATCCACCACGCCCAGTAGAAGATGGTCCAGCTGGCCTGCCACCCCTGCTGGCTCTCGGGAACCAGCGTCTCGGTCCAGAAGGCGGTTCCCAGCAGGTTCTGCATGTAGACACCGGTGGCCTGGCTGAACAGGGACAGGATGAACAGGGTCGGACCGACCAGCAGAATGAAGACCATGAACCCCAGGGCGAGGAGGATGTTCAGTTGGGACAGCCGCTTGACGCCGGCGTCCAGACCGGCCACCACCGACATGGTGGCGGCAGCGGTGATAAGAGCGATCAGCAGCACCAGCCAGCCGCTGTTGCCGGAGTCGGGCAGGCCGAACACGTAGTTCAGGCCGGAGGCCACCTGGCTCACACCGAACCCCAGCGACGTGGCCAGACCGAACAGGGTGGCCAACACGGTCAGAATGTCGATGGCGTTGCCCCACGGGCCGTAGATGCGCTCCTTGAGCAGAGGGTAGAACACCGAGCGGAAGGTGAGGGGTAGACCACGGTTGTAGGCGAAAAAGGCAAGGGCCAGCGCCACCAGGGCATAGATCGACCACGGATGCAGACCCCAGTGGAAGAACGTGGTGGCCATGGCGGCCTCACCGGCGGCTTCGGTACCGGCCTCGACCCCCCAATACGGTGACGGGGAATTGAGATGGTACATGGGCTCGCCCACCGAATAGAACATCAGGCCGATGCCCATACCGGCCGAGATCAACATGGCGTACCACGCCGGTGTCGAGAACTCGGGCAGGGCGTTGGGACCGCCGATGCGGATCTTGCCGCACCGGCTGAAGGCGAAGTAGGCGCAGGCGATCACGAAGATGTTGCCCATGAGGATGAAGTACCAGCCCCAGGTGTTGTTGACCCAGCTCAGGATGCCCTGGAGCACCTCCGATGACGAGTCGGGCAGCAGGAAGACCCAGAGCAGGAACAGGATGAGGAAGCCGGCGGTGAACAACGAGACCTGGGGGTGCATGTCCAGCCCCCAGCGCTGGAAGTTGGTGTCGCCGGGTTCCCGGTCGGCCACCTCGGGATAGAAGTCGATCTCGGGATCGATCTGCAGGCCCTCGAACGGGGATCGTTCAGCGATGGCCCTGCGTCGGGCCTCCTCCTCGGCGTGTTCGATCTCACTGGTGGCCCGACCCAACTCGGTCAGGTCGATGTCTTCATTAGGCGTGGCTGTCATGGGGAACCCCCTTGAATGTCGGTCGATGCTGGCCTGGTTCGGGTACGTGGTCGGTGATCTCTGGGTTGATGGGCAGTGATGTGGTTGGTGACGGGGTCATGGCGATCATGGGTTGATCTCGAACTGCTCGAGGTAGTCCTCGGCCACCTGTTCAACCGGCTCGCCCTCGACCGCAACCCGCTCGTTGAGCTGGGTGATCCTGACCTGTGACAACGGCGTGATGACATCTTCGACCAATTCGTCGAAGGCCTCCGGCGCCTGCTGGTAGACGTCGTCGCGGATGTTGAGTGAGACGTTGTAGACGTAGAACACGCCGGGGTCGATGACCGTGGTCAGCTCGAGGGCGTCGAGCTGGCCGTCGGTGGTGAACACCTCGCCGAAGTCGCAGTCGCCATCGGCCACCGCCTCGTGGATCTGCGAGTTGTCCTCGAAGATGCGAATCCGGTCGTCGGGCACGTCGAATTCGGTCGCCTCCTCGAACAGCACCAGGCCGTCGTCGCGGACCGGGAACTCGGGCTCGACACAGATGATGGTCTCGTCGTCTTCCTCCATCCAGTCGGCCATGGCCTGCAGATCGAAGGCTTGGGCGTTGTTGGAGCGGCTGGCCAGGTTCTCCTGACGGATCAACGGGGTCACGGCGAACCCGTAGGTGTTGTTGAAGTCGGCTCGCCCGAGCCAGACGATGCCGTTGGCGGCATCGGCCTCCCGCACCGCTTCGGTCAGCTCCTCACCGTCGGTCGACGGATCGGAGTTGCCGAGATGCTGGACCCAACCGGTGGAGTTGTACTCGAAATAGGCGTCGATGTCCCCGTCCAGCAGCGCCGCCCGGGTGGTCGGGGTGTCGCCGGTGTCGGTGGCATCGGTGACCTCGGCCCCTCGGGCCTCGAGGGCCTGGATCAGGATCTCACTGAGCACGTATTGCTCGGTGAAGTCCTTCGACCCCACGGTGAGCGACACGCCCTCGAACGCAGTGGCCGACGGACCCCCATCATCATCCTCGGCGCAGCCGGCCAGCAGCAGCGCCACCACCAATGCGAGGGCCACAAGGCGCCTGCTTTGTTTTCTACTTCCTGTGACGAGTTGCCTCATACGTAACTACCTCCCTACAAGGGGCATCGACGATGCCCCCTCTCCCTTGTTCATCTGTCTCTACTCGCTCTACTCGTCCGCGACTGTCACGCGCGCCGTCGTGGGCCCACGCCTGCTGAATCCACGGCCCCCTTCCGTTCGAAATCACGCCGAGACACGCCCTCTTTCAAAGGCGAAACAACGCGTTGCATGATGTCCCCTCTACAACCGACCCTAGCAGGGGGTCGCCAATGGCGCAGATTTGTCCGGCGAACGGCATTGGCCATTGCCGTCGCGGTCCGAGCGGTGTCGAGGCACTGCCACCGTCGACGCCGAGTCGTTCCTCTTCGGTAGCAGCGGTCACCGGTCGGCCCCGAACCACTGATCGTGCAGCTCGCTGTAGTCGCCCGATTCGATCACGCCGATCAAGCCCCGGTTCAGCGCCTCGGTCAACTCGCTGTCGGATGCCAGGGCGAAGCCGAAACCCCGCTCGGCGAACAGCACGCCGGTGATCTCCACCCCGCCCTCGGCGTTCTCGGTGATGAAGTGCTGGAGGATGGCGGCATCGTGGACGATGGCGTCCAACGAACCGTCCACCAGGGCGTTGTAGGCCTCTTGGCCGGTCACGTACTCGGTGGCCGGTATGCCCTGGGTTCGCAGATACTCTTCGGCCAGAGAGTCGGCCACCACCCCGACGTTCTTGCCCCGGAGATCGGCCGGTCCCGAGATCTGCCCCTGCAACTCGTCAATGGCGAAGGCCGAGGCGATGCCGGCGGTGAAGTAGGCCAGCACGAACAAGCCGACGAACATCCACAGCAGTCCGAACAACCGCCCGGCCACACCCTTCGGCGTCTTGTCCCCATAGCCGACCGTGGTGGCCGTGACGGCAGCCCACCAGAACGCCTCCCAGATGCCGGCTCGGTAGGATTGGGGGAACTCGGGGTTGTTCTTGCGCTCGGCCAGCCACACGATATGGGCGGCAACGACCAGGACCACGACGAGCGTCAGGCACACCAACAGCAGATTTCCGGAGAACAGGTTTCGGGCCACCGCCGCCAATCGCCGGCCGAACGCCCCATCGTCGTCAATCGGAACCAGGATCTGCAGTCCGGAGTCGAAATAGGGCTGGCTGAAGTCGATCTGTCTCTCCCGCTCGGAGGTGATGGCCAAGGCGCCGGCCCCGACGTCGGCCTCACCCCGGGCCACATCGTCGATGAGTTTGGCGTTGCTGGTGACCCCGTAGATCTCGAGACCGGCACCGATCTCCTCGGCCACCATCTCCAGAAGTTCCATGGTGAACCCGGCATAGGTGTCGTCGTCGAAGGTGACGAAGGGGGGAGCGGTACGGGTCGCGACCCGAATGGTGCCGACTTCGATCACGTTGGCGTCGGTCGATGCCGGGCGGGGACCGAGCTCCAGTCCGGCGTCCAGGTGGGCCTGGGTGGCGGCGTCCAGCCACCGATCGACGAGGGTCCGATTGTCGCTGATCCAGTCGGCGGCGTGCTCTTCGATGTCGGCCGACGAGTCCTCGCCCCGGTACATGAGCGCGTTCTGGGCCGAGATGTCGTCCAGGGTGATGGAGAACTGTTCGAGCAGCGAGGCGATGGCCGGTTGCTCCTCCAGCAGCCGGGAGTTGGCCACCGAACGGATGTCATTGGGTGGGAAACCCATGGCACAGGGATCGGCCGGACAGCCTTCGATACCGGGCACCACGGTGTCGGTCTCCTGATCGGCCATCCCGGCCGGGAGGCTCGGCTCGGGAACCGGAATCCAGGTCACGTCCCGGCCCGGAACCAGAACCCCGAGGGTCCAATTCGGGGAGTAGGTGTAGTACAGGACGGGCTGGCCCTGGGCGTACCGGTTGGCCGCCGACTGCATGAGGGGCCCGTGGTCGGAGCTGATCTGCTCCACCGTCTCGGACAGACCGTAGGCCTCCAGGTGGTGTTCGACCACCGGATGGCAGGCCCAGTCGAGATTGCAGCCGATGAGATCGGCCTTGCCGTTGCCGTCACGGTCGAATCGGGCCGCCACCTCGGGGTCGGCCAGGTCGGCCAGGGTCTCGATTCCGGTGGCTTCGATGGTGGCCAGATCGGCCATATAGCCCTGGAGGGCGCCGCCCTTCACCTCGAAGCCGATTCGCTCGGCGCCGGTCGATGGTCCCTCAGGCAGCAGTTGATCGTGAAGGGGGAACCAGCCGTTCACCCACAGATCGACGGTGCCGGCCTGGACCTCACGATAGAAGTCCTCGTTGTCGTAGGTGATCGGACCGTCGATCACATAGCCCAGCTCGCCCAGCAATTGGGCCATGATCTCGGCCTGGAACCAGCCGGTGTCCCATGTCGGGCGACCGATCACCAGGGTTTCACCCGAGCCGGGAGCCAGATCGGAGCGATCGTCGTCGTCGCCGGCTTGTGCCGCCGCGGCGGTCTGGCCCACCAGAATGGCCCCGATGGCCAGAACCACGATGAAGATCGAACCCCGTAGCCACGTGGTGTCGAAGCGTCTACACCTCTGACGCGCCCGCTGCCGCCGCGCTACGGATCGCAACTGTCGAAAATACGAACGGTTCGACCTACAGCGACCACGCCATCACCGTAGTGGGACCCGCCTTCGCTGTCATTTCGAACCCCGGATCGCGCCGGCAGATTGCGCCCGGTGCTCGTTGCCTGACGTGACCCCTGATGTCGGCCAGGCGGGGGAGGGTGCTCGGTGTCAGACCGGCTCAGGCGCGTGATCGACTGACGGTTCGTAGGCATCGAGCGGCGGGCAGGCGCAGGCAATGTTGCGGTCGCCGTAGACATTGTCGATTCGGCCCACCGGACAGAAGTATTTGTCCATCGTCATCCCGGGCAGGGGAAACGCAGCCTGACGGCGGGAGTAGGGCCGGGTCCAGTCGTCGACCAGCAACTCGTCCAGGGTGTGGGGGGCATGACGCAGCACACTGTCCTCGACGGGCATGGAGCCGGCGGCCACCTCGTCGATCTCGGCCCGGATGGCGATCATGGCGTCGCAGAACCGATCGAGTTCGGCCAGGCTCTCGGACTCGGTGGGCTCGATCATCAGCGTGCCCGCTACCGGGAAGGACATGGTCGGGGCGTGGAACCCGAAGTCGGCCAGTCGCTTGGCCACGTCGTCGTTGCTGACCCCGGTATCGTGGCTGATGGTACGCAGATCAATGATGCACTCGTGGGCCACCAGCCCGTTGGCTCCTGTGTAGAGCACTGGATAGTGGTCGCGAAGGCGGAATGCGATGTAGTTGGCGGCCAGCACCGCGGCCTCGGTGGCCTCCCGCAGTCCGTCCGGGCCCATCATCTTCATGTACATCCACGAGATGGGCAGGATGCCGGCCGAACCCCATGGGGCGGCGGCCACCGCGCCGTGTTCGCCGGCCACGGGAACGACGGGGTGGCCGGGCAGGAACGGAGCCAGATGCTCCCGCACCGCCACCGGGCCTACTCCGGGTCCACCGCCACCGTGGGGGATGCAGAACGTCTTGTGCAGGTTCAGATGACTGACGTCGGACCCGAACCGGCCGGGCTTGGCGATGCCGAGCAGGGCGTTCAGGTTGGCGCCGTCGGTGTAGACCTGGCCCCCGGCGTCATGGATCATGCGGCAGATGTCGCCCACTGTGGTCTCGTACACCCCGTGGGTCGAGGGGTACGTGATCATGAGGGCGGCTACGGTGTCGCCGTGTTCGGAGATCTTGGCCTTCAGATCGTCGACGTCGACGTTGCCCTCGTCGTCGCAGGCCACGACCACCACCCGCATGCCGGCCAGTATGGCCGACGCCGCGTTGGTGCCGTGGGCCGACGACGGGATGAGGCAGATGTCGCGGCCGTCCTCGCCCCGGCTGCGGTGCCACTGGCGGATGGCGAGCAGACCGGCCAACTCACCCTGGCTGCCGGCGTTCGGCTGTAGCGACACCTTGTCATAGCCGGTGACCTCGGCCAGGGCCTGCTCCAGTTCGTCGATCAGCAGCCGGTACCCGGTGGTTTGATCGGCCGGCGCGTAGGGGTGGATAGTGGCGAACTCGGGCCAGGTGATGGGCTCCATCTCGGCCGCGGCGTTGAGCTTCATGGTGCATGAGCCGAGAGGGATCATGGTGCGATCGAGCGCCAGGTCCCGGTCGGCCAGACGGCGTAGCCATCGCAGCATCTCGTGCTCGCTGCGGTAGAGGTGGAAGTTGGGATGGGTCATGAACTCACTGGTGCGTCGCAGCCCTCCGGGGATGCGGGACGTGGGCTCACCGTCGTCGAGCAGGTCGGAGCCGTCGTCCGAGCCGCCGGCCAGGATCGATACCAGCTCCGCCACCAGCTGCCGGGTCGTGGTCTCGTCGAAGCTTGCGGCCAGGTGGTCGTCATCGACGGGGCGAAGATTGATGCCGTGATCCCGGGCCGCCGCCACCAGGGCCTCGGCCCGACCTTCGGCGGTCACCAGTACCGTGTCGAAGAACGCCCCGGTGACACCGAAGCCGTGAGCGGCCATGGCGTTGGCGAACGCCGCCGCCCGTTGATGGACACGGGCGGCCATGGCGGTCAGACCCTCGGCGCCGTGCCAGGCGGCGTAGGCGGCGGCGACGTTGGCCAGCAGGGCCTGGGCGGTGCAGATGTTGGAGGTGGCCTTCTCCCGCCTGATGTGCTGCTCCCGAGTCTGCAGAGTCAACCGGTAGGCGGGTCGACCGGCCGAGTCGACCGACACCCCGACCAGCCGGCCGGGCAGGGTACGAACGTGCTTTTCGGCGGTGGCCATGAATCCGGCGTGGGGTCCACCGAAACCCATCGGCACTCCGAATCGCTGGGCCGAGCCGATGACGACGTCCGCTCCCAGCTCGCCGGGGGGAGTGATGAGGCAACAGGCCAGCAGGTCGGTGGTGACGGCAACCTTGGCCCCGCCGTCGTGGACGGCGGCGATATGGGGGCCGATGTCGACCAGCACGCCGGTGGACGTTGGCTGGGCCAGAAGGGCGCCGAAGATTTGCCCCGGCAGGGAGCCCTCCAGCAGGCGGTCGGCCGAACCGACGACGAGTTCGATGCCCAGGGGCTCGGCCCTGGTTTCCAGCACCGCCTTGGTCTGTGGGTGGCATCCCTCGTCGACGAAGAAGGCGTTGTTGGCCGACTTGGCGATGCGCCGGAGCATGGTCATGGCCTCGGCCGCCGCCGTGGCCTCGTCGAGAAGGGACGCGTTGGCCATTTCGCAACCGGTCAGATCGGCCACCATCGTCTGGAACGTCAACAGCATCTCCAGACGGCCCTGGCTGATCTCGGGTTGGTACGGGGTGTACGAGGTGTACCACGCCGGGTTCTCGATCATGTTGCGGCGGATCACCGGAGGAGTGAAGCAGTCGTTCCAGCCGGTCCCCACCAGTGAGGTGCACACCGTGTTCTGCTCGGCGATGGCCCGCAGTGCGGCCAGTGCCTCGTGCTCGGTCATCGGCCCGTCGACGTCGAGAGGCTCGTCGATCTGGATCGACTGGGGGACGGCAGCTTCCAGTAACTCATGGGCTGACGAGTAGCTCAACAAGCGGAGCATGGAAGCCTGCTGGGACGGGCTGGTTCCGATGTGACGTCGAGCGAAGGAATCGGACATGTTTCTCAACCTCGGTGATAGCGCGGAGCGACGAAGGGCAGATCGGTGACGGTGCAGGTTACGTTCTTGCCCCTGACGTCGGCATCCAAACCGGTGCCGATCGACGACGAGATCGGATCCACATAGCCCATGGCCACCGGACCGTCGACACTGGGACCGAATCCACCACTGGTCGCCACACCCACCGGGGATCCGTCGACCGAGAGCTGCGACCCCTCCCGCACCGGTCGACGGCCGTCGGGCTTGATCCCCACCCGGATTCGGGACGGACCGTCGGCCAATTCGGCCTTGATTCGTTCTCCACCCGGGAAGTCGCCCGCTTCCCGCCGGCTTTTGGGCATGGACCACACGAGATCGGCCTCGACCGGGCTGGTGGTTGCGTCCAGATCGTTGCCGTAGAGGCAGAGGCCGGCCTCCAGCCGAAGGCTGTCACGGGCGCCGAGGCCGGCCGGTCGAACCGCTTCATGAGCGAGCAGCAGGCGGGCCAGCCGTTCGGCATCGTCGTGATCGACGGCGAACTCGAACCCGTCCTCGCCGGTGTAGCCCGATCGGGCGGCCATAGTCGGGATGTGGCGTATGGTCATCGGCCGATTGTCGAGGAAGACCATGGATGCGGCGATGGTGGGATCATCGGCCAGTTCGGCCACGACGTCGGCCGCCGCCGGGCCCTGGAGGGCCAGCAGTGAGACGTCGGGCCGCTCGATGACCTCGACGTCGCTCAGCCGTTCCGTGAGGTAGGCCAGATCGACCTGGCGCCGTGAGGCGTTGGCGACCATCGACAGGTGTGATCCCCAATTGGTGACCATGAAGTCGTCGACGACACCGCCGTCGTCGTTGAGCAACAGGCCGTAGCGCTGCCGGCCCTCGTGCAAGGTGGCGACGCCCGCCGGGGTCACGGTCTCCAGACTGCGGGCCGGATGGTCCCCCCGCAGTTCGATGACGGCCATGTGCGACACGTCGAATAGAGCGGCCTCGGTTCGGCACCAGGTGTGCTCGGCGATGACTCCGCCATGCTCGCCTCCGAACTGGATGGGCATGTCCCAGCCGGCGAAGGGGACCATTCGAGCTCCCAGTTCCCGATGGAGGCCGTGCAGGGGTGTGGTTCTGAGAGCATCGTCCGATGCCGTGACCGACCCTGTTGAATCCGCTGTTGATTTGTCTGCCATCACTTGCTCTCCCGGTATCCCACTCGGACAACAGTAGCCCCGACGCCGGTGAATCTCCCGCCAACGGCCGGACCGGTCAGAGGTCGCCGAGCAGGGCCAGCGAGGTGGTGGCCATATTGCTCACCTGGTCGCGGTAGGAGTCGGTGTCGGCGGTGTTGTCGCCCATCACCCCCTTGAGGTAGCGGGACAGCACGCCTTCCACGATGGCGGCCAGCCGCCAATGCTGGAAGGCCTGGTAGTACTGCTGATAGTGGGTCACATGCTCCCGATCGAAGCCGGTGCGGTCGC
>JAHEJM010000110.1 GCA_024638815.1 Acidimicrobiales bacterium
CCAGGATCGGGCCGAGCGGTTCGAGGCCGAACAACAGGCCCGGGCCCGGCAGGCCGTGGCCGAGGAGCGGGCCCGCATCGCCCGCGAGCTTCACGACGTCGTGGCCCACCGGGTGTCGATGATGACCGTGCAGGCGGGCGCAGCCAAGACGATCGCCCACCACGACCTCGACGCCGCCATCGAGGCCATGGGCGATGTCGAACGAGAGGGTCGTCAGGCCCTCGGCGAGCTCCGCCATCTACTCGGTGTGCTCCGTCCCGATACGGGCGATCCCCGTGCCGGCGAGCCCGATGATCTCGGCCCTCAACCCGGATTGGTCGATGTTCCGGCGCTGGCCGACCAGCTCACCCACACCGGTGCCGAGGTGACCCTCACCGCCACCGACGTACCTCAGGGACTGCCCGCCGCCGTCGAACTCTCCGCTTTTCGCATCATCCAGGAGTCCCTCACCAACATCGTCAAGCACGCCGGCCCCAACCCCAGTGTGGATATCACCATCGGGGGCAACGGCCACGCCCTGGTCATCGATATCACCAACACGGTCAGCGCCAACTCGCCGGTGCTCCCCACCTCCGGGTACGGGATCGTCGGAATGCGGGAGCGGGCCTCCCTGCTCGGTGGCACCCTCTCCGCCGAGCGACAATTCCCCGACCACTACCGGGTGCATGCCCGCCTTCCCTACGAACCGGAGCCCGTATGACCGTCGAAGCCCAAGATGGACCAGTGACCGCCGAAGCGCCGGAGCCGCTTCTCAGCGAGTTCGCCTTCAGCGAACATCGTCCGCCGGACCTCCCTGTATGGGTTCGAAAGGAAGACCGGTGACCGCCGAAGCGCCGGAGCCGCTTCTCCGCGAGTTCGCCTTCAGCGAACATCGTCCACTCGACCTCCCCGTATGGGATCGAAAGGAACACCCAGTGACCGCCGAAGCGCCGGAGCCGCTTCTCCGCGAGTTCGCCTTCAGCGAACATCGTCCACTCGACCTCCCCGTATGGGATCGAAAGGAACACCGGTGACAATCCGAGTGGCGGTCGTCGACGACCAGGCACTTGTCCGGCGTGGCTTCGCCATGGTCCTCGAGCACCAGCCCGACATCGAGGTGGTGGCCGAGGCCGGCACCGGCGTCGAGGCGCTCGACGTCATCCGGCAAAACCGTCCCGACGTCGTGCTCATGGACATTCGCATGCCCGAGATGGACGGCCTCACCGCCACCGCCACCCTCGTTCAGGAGGCCGACTGGCCGCTCAAGGTCCTCATCCTGACCACCTTCGATCCCGACGAATACGTCTACCGGGCCCTCCAGGCCGGCGCCAGCGGCTTCATCCTCAAGGACATTCCACCGGAAAGCCTGGCCCCCGCCGTTCGCACCGTGGCCGACGGCGGAGCCCTCATCGACCCCACCATCACCCGCCGGCTGATCGGCCGGTTCGCCCGGGCCCTGGCCACCGACACCGACATCGCTCAACGGCTCGAAAACCTGACCGATCGAGAACGCGAGGTGCTGGTCGAGTTGGCCAAGGGTGCCAGCAACGCCGAGATCTCCGAGACCCTCTACATCGGTGCGGCCACGGTGAAAAGCCACGTCTCGAATATCCTGGCCAAGCTGGGGCTTCGGGACCGGGCCCAGGCGGTTGTTTTCGCCTACGAGAGCGGCCTCGTCACCCCCGGACACCATGACATCGGCTACTGATGCCTGCTGATCGAGGACCGGGGTGAGGGCAAAGTCATGAACCGCAACCGCTTCGACGATACCGATCGCTCGGGGGGCCGAAGAGCGATACCACGGCTGTCGAGTGTGGTCGGTGTTGCCGGGCTGATGGCGGCGGTTGCTCTCGTCACGGCCGGCTGCGGATCCCAGGGCGGTGCACCGGTCGATCCACCGACCTTCACCGTCGGCACATTGACCGACGTCACCGAATCCAGCGGTTCGATGCAATCGGAGCGGACCGTCATCTACCACGTACAGGCGACCGACCTGTGCTCACTCCTGGCCGAGCTGCGGGATTTCTTGGCCGACGAGCGGGATATTCCCGGTGTCAGGCTCGAGGAGATGGAGGCGCTGTGCCAGCGACCAACGACCGACCAACCGTTCACGGCCGAGTATGCCGAGGACGAGAACCACCAGTGGTACGTGTACATCGAACCCATCGATGACGGTACGTTCTCGGTCGAAGTGTCGTCGGTGGCAACCGAGACGTTCGGCCTGCTGTCCTGACTCAACGGTCGTTCAGGCCCCGTCGGGCCAGGATGTCGGGAATGGCTTTCTCCACCCGAGACGCCCTGGTCTTGGATTGCTTGGCCCCGGCGAAGTGCCGGAGATACGCCCGTTGCCGACCGGGGGTCAGATCGTGAAAGGCCTCGGCCAAATTGGGCATCTCGTCCAGTGTGGTCTGGAACTCCTCGGGGACGTCGAAGTCCTCGGTTTTCTTGAAGTCCACCTCCAGACCGGCCTTCTCCACCTCGATGGCCTCGAGAAGGTACGCCTTCGCCACGTCCCGTTGCCCGTCGATCTCGGCCACGTCGGTGTAGCGAAGCTGACGGGCCGACTGGGTGTTGGGTCCGATTTGGACCAGGAGACCCTCGGGATCCTTCATCAACACCCCCTTGGGGAACATGAGGGCGCAGTACTCCTTGAAGCCCTGGAGTATGCCGATATTCGCACCGTCGAAGGTGTAGCACGGCTTACCCCACTTCACCTCCTCGGTCACCGGGCAGTCGAGGGCGATCGCCCTCAACGTCTCGAACTCGGCCCGCCAACGCTCCTGCCGCTCGATGAAGGCGTCGACCTTCGGGTTTGCTTTGTCGGCCATTCAACAAATCTAGCCCAGCCGGCGTCGGCCAGGCGGGGGGTTCAGCCTTGGCGCAGGTCTCGGCGGTTGAACAGGGCGACGGCGGCCAGCACCGGAACCACGGTCAAGGCAACCAGCACCGCACCGTGACCCCACGGCATTCCGGCGACAAGCGGGTTGTCGGTCAGGTAGTAGTAGAACGGTGACCACCGGGCCCAGCCGGCCAGCTGATCACTGAGGGGGAAGAAGGCGTTCATCAGATACAGGGCAAGGGCCAGTCCCACCGAGGTGTACACCGACAGGGCCACCCGGCCGGTGGCGGCCGACAGGGCCAGGGTCACTGCCCCGAACAGCAAGCCGAGCAGGGTGGCCAGGGCCGAGGTGGCGGCGACATTTGCCGCGTTCATGCCCAGATCGGAGATCCACGATCCGCCCATGACCCCGGCGAAGATGACGGCCCCGACCCCGACGGTCATGGCCGTCATGGCCAGCGTCTTCTCCAGCACCACCCGGGTTCGGCTGATGGGGCTGGCCAACAGCAGGCCCATGGTTCGGTCCGCCTCCTCTCCGGCCAGAGCCCTACCCCCCATGGCGGCGGCGATGGCGATGGTGGCGATGGGCGCCATCATGGAGAAGGTCTCGGCCTGGTAGAACCCTTCCGGGGTGCTCATGTCCTCGCCGCCGACCAGGGCCAACAACTCCTCGGGTAGGGTGTCCGCCATCTCCAGCAGCTCGGTGCTCATGGCGGAGTACATCGGGCCCATGGCCAGGCCCATGAGCAGGAACATCACCGCACCGACCACGATGGCCAGGATCTGGTGATCGGACATGGTCTTGACCGTGATGCTCGACACCCAGGCCCGGCCCAGCCGGCGTCCAACCAGCCGTTGGACCAGGGGGTTGGCCCGGACACGATCGAGCAGGGACACACCGGCGGTGCGATCCCGAAGGTCCCGCCGATCGACACCGACGATCCCGATGGCGACGAACCCGACCACGCCGGCGGTCAGCACGGCCAGGTGTCCGACGTCGACCCCGTTCAGCTGGGGCGAGGAGTGAGCGAAGTAGTACCACGGGAAGAGTCGGGCCAGGTCCTCCCAACCCTTGATGAGGGGCAGCACACCGGCGGCGACCAGGCCGATGATCATGACGGCCGACGACATGCCGGCGGCCAGACCCCGGCGACCGGTCCACGCCCCGATGGCCCAGGCCAGGAAGCCGTAGAACAGGGCGTTGATCAGCAGGTGGAGGATCAGGGCCTCGATGTGGATCCCAGCGGTCGAGACGTCGAGGATCAGGGGTGACACCCGCCCCGCCACCCACAGGATGACGGCCCCGAACGTGGTCAGCAACGCCATCGACGCCGCCTTGGACATCACCACGTTGGCCCGGCTGATGGGGTTGGCCAGCAGTAGGCCGATGGTGCCGGAGCGTTCCTCCCCGGCGATGGCGGCCGAACCGGCGGCGATGGCCAGCCCGGCCAGGGTCAAGGCCCCGTAGGTGGTGAACACGGCACCGTAGGCCAGCGAGGCCACATCGGCATCGGCCGGCACGTTCATCATCGACAGCATGGCCTCGGGCAGGGAGGTGTAGACCGAGATGTCAATGGTGCGATAGGCGGCCATCGCTCCCAGGAACATGAGGCCGAGCACCATCGAGCCGATGGTCATGGCCCGCCAGCGGTCGACCAGGGTTTTGGCGAAGACCTCGACCAGCATCATCCGACCGCCTCTGCCTCGGCCCGGTCCCGCTCATTGGAACGGGCAGGGTCTCGGTGAGCTCCGTCCCCCCGGTAGTAGGTAAGGAAGATCTCGTCCAGGTCGGCGTCCTCGGTGCTGATGTCGATCAGCCGGTTGCCATCGTGAAGGGCAGCCAGCAGGGCCTGCATGGTGCCGTCGAACGACACCACCAGGTGCCGGTTGTCGGCGGTGACGTCGCGGACCCCGGGCACCCCATTGAACATCGAGGCGTCAGGTGGTCGTTCGAAGGTGAACTCAATGCGACGAAGCGCCTTGGCCCGGAGGTCGGCCACGGTCTCCAACGCCACCAGCCGACCGGCGCGGATGATGCCGACCCGATCGGCCACCCGCTGCACCTCCCCCAGGGCGTGACTGGACAGGAACACGGTGCGGCCTTCGGCCGCCACCTCCCGCATCATGGTCTGCAACTCCCGCTGCATGATGGGGTCGAGCCCGGCGCTCGGTTCGTCCATGACGAGCAGCCGGGGCCGGTTCATGAAGGCCTGGATGAGCCCCACCTTCTGCCGGTTACCGGAGGACAGGTCCTCCAGCCGACGGTCGAGATCGCTGTCGAGCCGCTCGGCCAGTTCCTCGACGTACGTCCAGTCCACCCCGCCCCGCAGATTGGCGAAATAGGTGAGCAGACTCCGGGCCGTCATGTTGGGGTAGAGGGCCAGGTCGGCGGGCAGATAGCCGAGCTGGTGACGAATCTCCACCGATTGGTCATGGCAGTCCATCCCCAGAATCCAGGCCAGGCCCGACGTCGGGCGGATCTCATCAAGGATGGTGCGGATGGTTGTGGTCTTGCCCGCGCCGTTGGGGCCGAGAAAGCCGAAAACCTCGCCCTGGTCGACCGTGACGGTCAGATCGATCAGAGCCTTGACGTCGTCGTAGTGTTTGGTCAGGCCCTCGGTCTTGATGGCGGCGACGTCGTGCCCGATCATCGATGTCATCCTCCTTTGAGGGCGTCCGGGGCGCCGGGCGGCGGCCCTTCAACCACCATTGTGGGGATCGGCGGGTGGCGAGGACAGGGCTCAAGGTCCCTTGCTTTCACTTGCTCCGATTCGGTCAACGCCCCGTCCCCCACGGCCAGATGCGCCGTCAACCCACCAAACTGTGTCGAGGTTGGGGGCATTCGTTCTCGAGGTTGACGCCATCGTCGGCCGGTCGCAAGCCACTACGATTGCGCCATGTTCGACCTGAGCGGACTGTTCGACGATCCCGGTGGCTCGATGGTGGTCCTACTGATAGTCGCCTTCGTTGTGTCGGTGGCGGTTGCCGGGTTCTTGCTGATCCGGCTGCTCCTCAAGTTCCGCCTGGTTCACCACCATCTGATGCCGCTGGGGGGCAAGCTGGCGTTCTGGGCCGCTGTGGCCTACACCGTGTTACCCCTGGACGTGCTCCCCGACCCGCTGCTGTTGGATGACATCGGCGTGCTGGCCTTGGCCGTGGCCTACATCAACTATCTGGCCTCGTCCCGCCAACCGGCGGACGAACTCGATGAAGGCCGCCGTCAGCCGCCTTCGACCAGGTGATCGTGAACCAGGTCGGCGGGCAGTGCCCCATACAGCATGCCGCGGTGGCCGAGAATGCGGGATCGGATGTGGGCCTCGAGCAGGGCGGGGTCATCGACCCCCAGCAGTGACACGGCCTGGGCCGCAACCGCCAGGCGTTCGGTGATGATGCGGGCCGTGGCCTCGCCGGGGTCGGCCACCAGGGCGGCAAGCTCGTCGAGGTACTTGCCGACCCGCTGGTCGACATCGACCAGGCGGCGGGCCCGATCCAACACGAGCTCCACCGCCGCCGTATCTCGGGCCAGTACCCGCAGCACATCGAGGGCGATGACGTTGCCCGAGCCCTCCCAGATGGCGTTGAGCGGCGATTCTCGGAAAAGCCGGGGCATGCCCGAGTCCTCGACATAGCCGTTGCCGCCCAGACACTCCATAGCCTCCCGGACGACACCGGTGCACCGCTTGGTCACCCAGTATTTGGCCAGCGGGGTGAGGATGCGCCGCAGCGCGGCCGATTCGGGATCGTGGGCATCGAAGGCGGCTCCCAGTTCCACCGCCATGGCCGTGGCCGCCCTTGTCTCGATCTCAAGGTCGACCAGCACGTTGCGCATCAGGGGCTTGTCGATCAGGGCCGAACCGAAGGCGTGGCGATGGCGCACATGGTGACGGGCCTGGGTGACGGCCTGGCGCATCAGCCCGGCCGAGGCGGCCACACAGTCCAGCCTGGTGACCGACACCATGGGAAGGATGGTGACCACTCCCCTGCCCTCGTCACCGACCAGGAGGGCCCGGGCGCCGTCGAACTCCAGCTCGGAGGAGGCATTGGACCGGTTGCCCAACTTGTCCTTGAGCCGCATGACCCGAATCCGGTTGCGGGACCCGTCATCCAGCACCCGAGGCATGAGGAAGCAACTCAGCCCGGCGTCGGTGTTGGCCAGCACCAGGAAGGCATCGCTCATCGGGGCCGAGGTGAACCACTTGTGGCCGGTGATCTCGAACCAGCCGTCGCCGGCGGCCACCGCCACCGACGTGTTGGCCCGGACATCGCTGCCACCCTGTTTCTCGGTCATGCCCATGCCGCACAGGGCCGACGATTTGGTTTCGATGGGGGCGAGCTCGGGATCGTAGGCCGGGGCCTTGAGCCGGGCGGTCCAGGCCGGCAGCTCATCACCCAGCGTGGCCACGGCCGCCCCGGTCATGGAGATGGGGCACCAGTGGCCGGCCTCGATCTGGGAGTCGAGATAGTTGTAGGCGACCCGGGCCACCCAGCCCCCCTCGGCCTCCCAGCACACCGACTGCATGCCGGTGGCCAGCGACGTGGCCATCAGCTCGTGCCAGGCCGGATGGAATTCGACCTCATCGATACGGTGTCCGAACCGATCGTGGGTGTGCAGCACCGGGTCGTGGCGGTTGGCCAGGTCACCCAGGCGGCGGTAGTGGGTCGAACCGGCGGTGGCGGCAAAATCGGTGAGGGCCCGGCCGTGATGGCCGGCATGGTGATGCTCCACCAACTGCGCCAGCGTGGGATCAGCGGCGTACAGGTTGTCGTTGGTCAACGGCGGCGGCTGGTTCAGGACGTCGTGGGTCGGCGAGCTGCTCACAGTGGCGAACCTAGTTTCGCGTGGCGGATTGGATGTTCACGATCAAGTCAAGTTTCAGCGACGTTTGGCCGAAGGCCAAACTCGAAGCAACTCGGAGAGTTGCCGTGAGGCGCTCCGCGCCGAACACTACCATTCGGTGGCCGTCACCGGGGAATGGGAGGGTCGCCGATCGGGCTCAGCCTGCGACCACTCGGAAGCTGCGCATCATCCCCATGTCCTCGTGTTCGAGGACATGGCAGTGGTAGAGGAAGTAGCCCTCGTAGCCGCCGAACGGCACGGCGATGCGAACCCGCTGCCCTGGGAACACCAGCACCGTGTCCCGCAGACCTTCGTCGATGATGCCGGGGACCAGCGTGTCCCAGGTCGATGCCAGGGTGTCGTCGTCCCAGCTCCGCTCAACCACCGAGAAGCTACGGCCGTGGAGATGCATGGGGTGGGCCATGGGTGAGTAGTTGACGAACTCCCACAGCTCGATGGTGTCCGCCGTCACCGTCTCCTGCTCCGTGACCTCGCGACCCTCCCACAGCAGGTCGTTGATCCAGTGGGTGGCCTGCCGGGTCGACAGCGCGACTGTCTTGGGTTCGGTGTTGACGGCCTGGCCGGGGTCGACGGCGTCCGGGGCGAAGGGGGCCAGATCGTCCGGTGGTCGTCGCTCCTCGTCGCCCGTCCCGTCACCGATCACGAAGGTGGCCGCCACCTGATTCCGGACATCGAGTTCGGTGGTGGCGTCGGAGCCCATTCCGCCTCCCATTCCCATGCCGCCCATCATGGCCATCGACTCCACAAAGGTGTCGGCGCTCAGCAATTCGACCCGCTGGCCGGGCTCGTAGGCCGAGAAGTCGATCCACACGTCGGCCCGCTGGGCCGGGGTCAGCAACAGGTTCGGCACCTCGGTGGCCTTGGGCAGCAGATTGCCGTCGGTGGCGATCACGGTAAGGGGTTCACCGACCGACAACGACAGCAGCGAGGTTCGGGAGTTTGCCCCGTTCAGAAGGCGAAGGCGGTAGGGCCGTCGCTCCACTTCGACCGTGCAGTCGGCCCTGCCGTTGGTCACCAGGGTTTCGCCGGTGAAGCCGGCCATCATGTCGTGGTGGGAACCGATGTAGGACAGGGTGCCGTCGGGTCCGAGCCGGCGGTCCTGGAGCACCAGCGGCAGCTCGGCCATACCGGTCAGGCTTGGCGGCTCCTCGCCGTGGACAACCAGCAGCCCGGCCAGGCCGCGATAGACCTGCTGCCCGGTTCGGGCATGGGGGTGTGGGTGGTACCAGCGTGTGCCGGGCCGGTCGACAACCACGAAGTCGTACTCATAGGTCCGGCCCGGGCCGACGACTTCCGGCGGTTGACCATCCTGATCCTGCGGAACATGGAGGCCGTGCCAGTGCACGATGCTGTCCTCGTCCAGACGGTTCTCGAAGCTGACCCGAACCCGTTGTCCTTGGCGGAGGTGGAGAGTCGGTCCCAGGTAGGAGCCGGAGGGCCGCACGGTGGCCGGATCCCCTTCCAACACCTCGGCTCCGAACGACCACACATCGGTGGTCGTCCCGGCCACGATCCCAGCCGTGGACGGCTCGGCCCACAGGCTCAGCCGGACATCGGCCACCTGGTCGGCCAGAGTGACGGCTCCAGGGGCCGGGGCCCGGGTCTCGTCGCCGACCGGTACGTCAGCCGGAACTCCGGAACCGACCCCGGGGTCGCCCTCCGAACCGGAACGACAGCCGGTCACGGTCATCACTGCCCCCGCTCCCAGCAGCTTGAGCGACTGGCGGCGGGAGATCGGCATGCTCATGGCACGACTCTACGCCCACGGGCCTCCTTGGTGGCGCCGCATGGCGACGGGCCGGCACCGGGATGCGCCGAGCCAACCTCCGTATCGTTACACTCAGGCTGACAGACGGGGCTCCACAACAACGGGAGAGTTCACGCCCATGGCCAAGAAGAACGTCGATCTCGATACGCCGTTTCGCCGGGGCGAACGCGTTGTCGCCACTCGCAACATCTATGGCATAGCCAGCGGAACCCGGGGGAAGGTCCAGATCCACAACGGGCTCGGTCAGTGGGATCGTTACTGGGTGATGTTCGACGGCGACCGGCAGGTCGGTCAGGTCGATCATCACGATCTCACCCGGCCGTGGCAGCTCGACGACTGGATGGCCCGTGAGGAGGCCAAGGCCGAAGCCGCCCTCCGGTCCGAGGCGGAAGCCCAGGAGGCGGAATCCGAGGAAGCCGAGGGGGGTGGCGGTGGCGGAGGTGGCGGTATCGCCGACCAGATTCCGGCCCACCTGTTGGAGCGGAGCAAGGCGGCGAAACAGCGTCTGCTGGGCTGATCTCCGGAGGTCGTGCCCGATCGAAGAGAAATCGAGTGATTCCGGTCAAGTCATTTAGTCAAATGTCAGGTGATATCACCCAGTTACTTCATCTGATACTACAAGCAACAACACGACTTAACCGAACCTTGGAGTTTTCCTAACCCGACACTTCTTGTGGCGTATTCCGGCTGTTTGCTACGGTCAAATTGCGGTACGGCACTGAGCAGCTCACACAGCACCGGCGGCCACCTTCCACCACACAAGGAGAACCATGTCACCATCGAACTTTCGGCGCGCCCTCGTTGCACCGGTCGTCGTCGGCGGTCTGCTCGCCGCCCTACTGAGCGTGGGGGGGTCGATGGCCACGGCCGCCAACCCCCACCCCGACTATCTGGTCAATATCATCGGAGTCGACAACGGCAAGAACGCCGATATGACCGACAGCCAGCGACGCACCATCTTCGTCGACCTGTACGGACCGTCCAAGATAAACCTGGTCGAAGGTGACTTCGAGGTGCTCGACGGCAACGCCACAAAGGGCTCGCCGGCCGAACTGGCACTACCCGATCCCGATGTCGATGGCGACGGCATACTCGACGGCACCTACTCGGTATCGGTCCGGGCCCTGGGCACGAGGGGTGGTTCGGCCAACATCGCCACCTGCGCCGAACTGCTGGATGAGATCGTGGACAGCCTGACCGGCAAGAACCGCAAGTCCGTCGTGGACGACGCCGCCTACTGCACCCTGGACGAGAAGTCGGTGCAGCTGGAGCGCAACAACGGCAAACCCACGTGGGGTGATGTGACCGAGGAACTGCTGTCGATCACGCTCGAGGTCGACATCTATTCCGATCAGGGCAACATCATCGGCACCGAGGAGATCACCATCCCGTTGTTCGACGACCGGCTCGAGAACGAGTTCTGGGAGTACAGCAACGACGGTCTCCGCCTGGTCCAGGTTCGGTTCACCCTCAACTGATTCGACGAAGGGATCGTCGGGATCTGGATGGAGCCGGTTCCGAGTACCTGGCCCCGGGACCGGCTCCGTCTCGAGATCTGGCGAGAACGTCAGCTAGCGAAAGAATCAGCTAGCGAAAGAAGACGTCGAGCCGGTGCAACAGCTGGCTGACGGAAACCCACACCGCAACTTCGACGATCTGTGCGGCAGTTAGCGTGGTCGTCCCCAGCTCAATGGTCGAGGCATCCACCTCGGCCGGGCTGGGGGCGATGGCGTGGGCCATCGTCAAGGTGGCCAGGGTTTCGCTGTCGAACGTTCCCTCCGGTGCGCCGCCCGGCTTGAACTGGGCTGCAGCCTCGATCACATCGGCTGCGATCCCGTAGCGCTCGGCCAACGCCCGGGCCTGGTCGACCAGATGTTGGTTCTCGGCCGTGGTGGCGAACACCAGTCCGGCCAGGGCCTTGCGCCCGATGCCAAGCGCCGACTGGGCCGGATCCAGGTTGTGACGCAGCATGGCGGTCAAGGCCCGGCGTGGTTTGCCGTGGGTCAGTGTGGTGAGCAGGGGCTCGTCGAACCCGTACTCGGTGGCGATCAATGACCGGGCCTTGGTGGCCTGTCGGGGAATGCCCTGCATCCACCCCCGCTCCAGCCAGATGGCCGAGGGCGCGTGGCGTGCGACCGGCACCATCGTCGACATCGAATCAACGGGAGGGCGCCCGGCGTCGGCATCGATGACGGGGTCGGGGTTGTTCCACAGGTGCTGACCGGCCGACCAACCGGTGGGCTCGATGAGTTCCCCGACATCGCTGATCGACTCCGGCTCCAGCTCAACCCCCATGGCGTCCATGAACTTGTTGAGGAAGCCCATCATGGCCACGGACAACACGATCCATTCGGTGTCCCCGGGTGAGAAGTGGCGGCGTAGTTCGTCGCCCATCTCCCGGGTGTAGTGGTGGGGCACGGTCGACAGGCCTTCGGCCACGGCCACCGTCGCCGACTCGGCCTCGGTCCGCGACTGGCCGGTCACCGCCTCGGCCCGCGAACCCCGTCGTAGGGCGAACGAGCAGGTGTGGGCCGAACAATAGGCGCAACTGGCGGCCCGGGACGAGGTGTACATGGCGAGACCGACCACGTCCTTGGGTGCCCCGATACCCATCAGGGATGCCGGCAGGTTGAGGAAGTTCGGCACCATCAGGTTGTAGGTTCGGAACCCCGGCTGCCAGATCTCGAGGTAGGGATCACAGTTGGGCACGACCCCGATCAGGATCTTGACCAGGGCCAGCATGGGCCGGTATCGATTTTCGAGCTCGTCGAACTCGACTCGCTCATCGCTGATGGCTTGCGCCAGTGTGGAGGAGGGCACCGCTCATTCCCTTCGCTCGATTGCAGTGGTTGGTGGTTTATGTGGTTGCAGACACCTTATGCTGCACGAGCGACTATTGTTGTCGCGGTAGCCCGGCATTGTCGAACTCGCCGTAGCGACGCGTTTGCCATGACACCTCTGCGGTAGACGACCTTCCTTCCCGGTCCCTTCCTCCAACGAGCCGGTGGACAACCATTGATCCATGACCTTGCGCATCGCCGTGCGGGTATCGCAGGGTGTCGTCGCCCTCGCCGACGGCAAACCGTTTCTACGATCGATTGCTCGACCAGGACAGACCACTGATGGAAGCTCTTACGCTCGCCTACCCGGCCGTCGATGTCACTCGGTCCAGTGTGAACGACGTCGACTTCCCGATCGACACCGGAATCATGAGCGCTCATGAGACCGCGATTCGGCGGGCCGGGTTCGGCATCCATGATCTGGCACCGGCGCACCTCTGGTGGAGCGAACAACTGGAGGAAGCGGTGGCCTCACTTCCACCGACTGGGCCGACGACTCGTTTGCCGCATCGCCCCTCGGTTTCCGGTCCGTCCACCAGGCCGGGCCGGCGAACCACACAGTCCGGTTCCAGCGGAACCGACCGAACCCCGGAGTAGTCAACGTCGTGTTGCCCAACCCCGTCATTGCCGTCAAGGCCGAGCTGCACTACGACATCAACGCCCCGTCGTCATTCGCCTTCGCCGTGTCCGCAGCCCAAACCCGACACCAGTCGCTCCGCCAGGAGGAGATCGTGGTGGACCCTCCGATTCCCTTCCGGGTTGAGGACTACGGGGAGAGCGAGACACACCAGTTGATTCGACTCGAGGCGCCGGCGGGACCCCTGACTGTTCGCTATCGGGCAACCGCCGCCATCCACTCCCGAGGTGACGACCCGGCCGACCTGGACGAGACCGGATTCGGCGATATCCCAGCCAAGGTGCTGCCGTATTTGAATCCCAGTCGGTACTGCGAATCCGACACGCTCACCCATCTTGCCAACCGTCTCTTCGGTACCTCCGACAGGGGCTACGCCCGCGTGCAGGAGGTCAATGACTGGGTGCGGTCCAACCTCGTCTACGAGCCCGGCGCAACCGACGGGTCAACCGGAACAGCGGAGGTTCTGGTTCAGCGGGCCGGAGTTTGTCGCGACTTCGCCCATGTCGCCATTTCCCTGTGCCGCGCCCTGAGCATTCCGGCACGGTACGTGTCGGGCTACGGGGTCGGCGTCGAACCTCAGGACTTCCATGGCTTCTTTGAAGCCCATCTGAGCGGTGAATGGTGGCTCTTCGATCCAACCGGCATGGCACCGGTCGACCATCTGGTTCGTATCGGTTATGGCCGGGATGCCGCCGACGCCCCGTTCGCCAACTTCGTGGGTCAGGCCATGTTGATGTCCAAGATCGTCGAGGTCGAAGCCGTTGGCCCCCCGGCCGACGGCGACAATGATGTCATGGCCGGCGACGGCTCGGCCGACGATGACACCGCAACCTCCACAGCCTGACCAGTGACGCCGGCGTCGACTCCCCGCCGGCGTGGGTAGCGGCTACTGGATGACCCAGCCACCGTCGATGTGGATCATCTGACCGGTCATGTAGTCGCTGTCGTCGCTGGCGAGAAACGCCGCCGTGCCCTTGATGTCGTCGGGTACCGACACC